>CAJXUG010000163.1:0-4484 GCA_913060785.1 uncultured Flavobacteriaceae bacterium
CGAGATTTCTGCCTGTCTCGTGGGCTCGGAGATGTGTATAAGAGACAGGTTTTGTGCAGTAAAACAAATGTGTTTTTGGATATAGCCATCACTAATATCTCTTTTAATATCAAAAGAAATACCATCAACTACTTTAGTTTCCTGTTTCACTAAATTTGATGCTACATATGAGACATTTAAAAAATCTATAACAGCAAGACCGTTATTTGCTAGATTTGTTTTAATAGCCTTTATGGTTCTTAGGTTATCATGTTCGTTATCAAAATATCCAAAACTTGTAAATAAATTAAAAACAGTATTAAAAGTCGCTTTTTTATAAGGTAGGCACATATCATGTACAGCAAAATTTAAATTTTGTTTTTCAAATTTCTTTGCATACATAATGCTTTGTGCAGATAAATCTACCCCCGTTACATCATACCCTAAACTAGATAAGTACCTAGAGTGTCTCCCTTTACCACAGGCAAGGTCTAAAATCTTGCTAGTAGGGTGCAGGTGTAAGTGTTGTGTGAGTCTATCCATAAAATTTGCAGCCTCACTATCATCTCTATCTTTATATAAGATATGATAGTACGGGCTATCAAACCATGAGGCAAACCAGCTTGTATCTTCTTTTTGCATTGTATGATTTTACAGTGCTAAATTAATGTATTTTTGCAGGAGATTGAATGAAATGTTATGACAAAAAATTTTAAAATGGTTGCCAAGACCTTATATGGTCTAGAAGAGATATTGGCTCAAGAATTAAGACAACTTGGCGCCTCCAATATTGAGATTGGTGTGCGTAATGTTTCTTTTGAAGGAGATACCGGCTTTATGTATAAAGCTAACCTATGCTGCAGAACCGCAATTAAAATTTTAAAACCAATTACTGCTTTTAATGTTTTTAAAGAAGAAGATCTATATCAAAAAGTCTATAACATTAACTGGCAACAGTATATGGATGTAAAAGGATCTCTAGCGGTGGATGCAACGGTGTTTTCTGACTACTTTAAACATTCTCAATACATTTCCCTAAAAACGAAAGATGCCATTGTAGATCGCTTTAGAGACATGGAAGGTGAAAGACCAAATGTTGATCTAGACCACCCAACATTGCGTATTAATATCCATATAGATAGAAATATTTGTACCGTATCTCTAGACAGCTCAGGGCAATCACTGCACAAACGTGGTTATAAAGTTGCAAACACTTTAGCCCCAATTAACGAAGTATTGGCGGCCGGTATGATTTTAAAAGCAGGTTGGACAGGCCAGAGTGACTTTATTGACCCGATGTGTGGTGGAGGAACTCTTTTGGCAGAGGCTGCTATGATAGCTTGTAATATCCCAGCAAATTTAAATAAAGAAGAGTTTGGTTTTGAAACCTGGCCAGATTTTGATGTTGATTTATATGAGTTAATAGAAGGGGCAGCTTTAAAAAAGATAAAAGAATTTCATTTTAAAATTGTTGGTTACGATATAGACCCAGTCACACTAAAAAAAGCAAATGAAAATATAGTAGCTGCTAATCTTTCAGAATTTGTAACCCTAGAACATTGTGATTTTTTTGAAACAGAAAAAGGCAGGGATAGACAATTATTTTTGGTATTTAATCCTCCCTATGATGAACGTATTTCTATAGATAATGTGGAGCGTTTTTATGCTAACATAGGAAATACTCTAAAAAGAAGCTATCCAGACTCTCAAGCATGGATGATTACCTCAAACCTTGAAGCGCTTAAATATGTAGGTTTGCGCCCTTCGAAGAAAATTAAGCTTTTTAATGGAAAATTAGAAAGTAAACTCGTGCAGTATGAAATGTACTCTGGAAGTAAAAAAGCCAAAAAGCAATAATTAATTCTTAAATAGTGGTAGTAAATAGGTTAAGGTATACCCATAACCAACACCCCATTGGCTAAAATCATAAGTTCTGTTAAATCCAGGGATGTATAAGTTGTTGAAATTTTCTGGAACTACCTCAGATAATTTTCTTTTGAGTTGCAGATTTATAGATAAATAAACATTGTTTAATACCTCCGTTTTGACCCCAAAAATAAATTCTGCCCAATGTGCTGTTAACCCACTGTATTCTATGTTTTGTGAAACAAAAGTAGGAGGGAAGCTTTGGTTTGTGGAGTAGATGTCATACCCTTTTAATTCTTGACTAAAACTTGAAAATCCATACCTAAGACCTGTAAATATTTCGTTGGTCATACCTACCCAATTTAAATAAGCATTATAGTTAAGCCCAACTTTTAAGTAACTTCCTTTTGTAGTAGCATTTATATTTGGTTCTAAATAGTCTTTTTTTTCATTTCCTAATTCTGCTGCAAGGTAGAACCTGTCTTGTATTCTGAAATCTGCTAGTAGTTCAATCCCTTGATATCCATCCTCCAAAACACTGCGCAAAGGTTTTGATAGATCCAAACCAAAACGCAAGCCGTATTTGGTTTTTTGGGCTATGGTGTCTTTTGTTTTTTCTAGGTTCTCTTGTGCCACCGTATCCAGGGTAGCACAAAAAGTACTAATGAAAAATAGTAATATGGGTAATATCTTCATTTTCTACCTTGGTATTGTTAATACTGCTACCAAGCATCCAGTTTGCACTACCCTCTGCTTGTATTGTTGGGTTTATATCTGTAAAGCTGGTAGTGAACCCACATGCTCTATTTATGTATATGTCTGCACCTCTTTGATAAGTTACATTAAATGCATCTGTATTTGGCTCAGTACTTTCATACCCTTTTGTAAAATTATAATCTACACTTGTAGCTATTGGGTTTAGTGGTATTTTATAAAGGGTGTCTGTTCTGGCTATTACAACTTCTGTTTGAGATGTATTTGCTAAAGTAATCCGTAAATTATCTACTGCCTTTACCTGAGAAGGATTGCTGATATCCATAAATTTTATAACAAGTAGAGGTGTAGTTTGAGTGTCATCTGGGCAAATATCATCACGTGTACAACCCCAAAGAAAAAGGGTGTTTAAAAGCAATAGTATTATTTTTTGTTTCATACTTAAATTTTAAGCTGCCAGTTTGATTATTTTTTTTCAAGCAAGACCACATTCTCAACATGGTGTGTTTGGGGAAACATATCTACAGGTTGTACTTTAGTAACCTTGTAGTGCTCATCTAAAAGCGCTAAATCTCTTGCCTGTGTTGCACTGTTGCAACTTACATATACAATTTTTTGCGCGCCCAACAAGATAAGTTGTTCTATGACATCTTTGTGCATACCATCACGAGGTGGATCTGTAATGACAACATCTGCAACACCATGTTTTGCAATAAAGTCTTGGTTAAAGACTTGCTTCATGTCACCCACATAAAACTCGCAATTAGTAATGCCATTTCGCTCTGCGTTTTGTGTAGCAGCAGTTATAGCATCTGGCACAGACTCTACACCAATTACTTTTTTTGCTTTTGCGGCAACAAATTGAGCGATGGTTCCAGTACCGGTGTACAAATCAAAAACAAGCTCACTGCCCGATAGGTTAGCAAAGTCTCTGGTTATTTTATAAAGCTCAAAGGCTTGGTCGCTATTGGTTTGATAAAATGATTTTGCATTTATTTTAAAGGTCAATCCTTCCATTTGCTCAAATATATGATCTCTCCCTTTATAACAAATAACCTCTTGATCATAAATAGTATCATTTCCTTTTCCATTAATGACGTATTGCAAAGAGGTAATCTCTGGAAACTCTTTGTATATAGCATCTAGTAGCGCCACTCTTTTTAATTTATCTTCGGCAAAGAGTTGCAGTAAAACCATTAACTCTCCGGTGCTGGAAGTTCTAAGCATTAAGGTGCGTAATATACCAGTTTGATTTCTGGTATTAAAAAAAGGAATCTCTAGTTTTTCAGCAGTTTGCTTTATAAAATCTCTAATGGCATTACTTGGGTCTTTCTGCAGATGGCATTTGTTTAGGTTTAAAATTTTATCCCACATACCTGGAATATGAAAACCAAGTGCGTTTTTATCTGTAATAATAGTATCCCCTTTAATTTGTTGTAGTGTAAGCCATTTACTGTCACTAAATGAAAATTCCATTTTGTTTCTATAAAAATACTGTTCTTTAGAACCTAAAATGGGTGTTATATCCGGCAATGCAACTTTGCCAATACGGCTTAAATTGTTTTCTATTTCTTTTTGTTTGAAAAATAACTGGTGCTCATACCCCATATGTTGCCATTTGCAACCACCACAAGTACCAAAATGTTCGCAAACAGGATCCACTCGTTTGTCTGAGGCTTTGTGTATCTCTATTGCAGTACCTTCAAAGTAGGCCTTTCTTTTTTTGGTAGTTTGCACAGATACAATATCTCCTGGAACCGCATTGTTTATAAACACCACACGGCCATCTGCAGCTTTTGCAATTGCTTTTCCTTTTGCACCAGCATCAATTACCTGAAGATGTTCTAATACAATTCTGTTTTGAGATTTTTTTCTTGCCATAGTGTAAAAATACTATAAATGCCTTATTAATATTGCTGTCTCTT
>CAJXUG010000164.1:0-4326 GCA_913060785.1 uncultured Flavobacteriaceae bacterium
GAGATTTCTGCCTGTCTCGTGGGCTCGGAGATGTGTATAAGAGACAGGTAAAAAATATCATTAATAGAGGAGGTACTTTTCTAAAATCTGCAAGATCTGAAGAGTTTAGAACAAAAAAAGGAAGAGAGAAAGCTTATAGTCATCTTAAGGAGCAAGGAATTGACGCCCTTGTTACCATTGGAGGTGATGGTACCTTTACAGGTGCTATTACTTTTAACAAAGAATTTGATTTCCCAATAGTTGGCATACCTGGTACTATCGATAATGATATAAATGGTACAGATTATACTATTGGTTATGACACTGCCTTAAATACAGTTATAGAAGCTATTGATAAAATTAGAGATACTGCAATCTCCCATAGCAGACTCTTTTTAGTAGAGGTTATGGGTCGTGATGCTGGAGATATAGCATTAAATGCAGGAATTGGAGCTGGTGCAGAAGAAATATTAATCCCAGAATTAAACATGGGAAAAGAACGATTGTTAGCTTCTTTGAAGAGAAGTAAAAAATCAGGAAAGTCTAGTAGTATTGTTGTAGTTTCCGAGGGTGATCAAATCGGAAAAAATATTTTTGGTCTTGCAGCCTATATACAAGAAAACCTAGAAGAGTATGAGTGTAAAGTTACCGTACTTGGACACATTCAGCGAGGAGGTTCTCCAAGTTGTTTTGATAGAGTGTTAGCCAGTAGGCTAGGAGTTGGAGCAGTAGATGCGCTTCTAGCGGGTAAACGTGATGTCATGATAGGTGTGGTACACAATAAAGTAGTTTCTATAGACTTTGAAAAGTCTTTAGAGGGATCAAACAAAATTGACACAGATTTAATTCGTGTTGCAGATATAATATCTATTTAAAAATTAAAATTAAACACACCCTTTGGTGTGAAATACTTACTTATGAAAACAAAAATTGCAATAAACGGTTTTGGCCGTATTGGTAGAATCGCTTTTAGAATAGCATCACAAAACCCAAATATTGAGGTAGTAGCGGTAAATGATTTACTGGATGTAGATCACCTTGCTTATCTTTTAAAATATGACTCTGTTCATGGCACATACAGTGGTAGTGTAGCCGTTGAAAATGGAAATCTAGTAGTAGATGGACATCATGTGAGAGTTAGTGCAGAGCGTAATCCAGAGCTTTTAAAGTGGGATGAAGTTGATGCTACCATTGTACTTGATTGTACAGGGATCTTTACAGATTTAAATACTGCCGATGCACATATTAAAGCAGGAGCTAAAAAGGTAGTAATATCTGCACCTTCCAAAACGGCACCTATGTTTGTGATGGGCGTAAATCATATGGATGTAAAACCAACAGATACAATTGTATCAAACGCATCTTGTACTACAAACTGTTTGGCTCCATTGGCTAAAATTATTGATGATAATTTAGAGATTGTTGAAGGACTCATGACTACAGTTCATGCCTTAACTGCAACTCAAGCAACAGTAGATCAACCTTCGCCTAAAAATTACAGAATGGGTAGAAGTGGAGTTAATAATATCATACCCTCTACAACTGGAGCAGCAGTTGCTGTGACTAAAGTGATTCCAAGCCTTAAAGGAAAACTTACAGGAATGGCCTTTAGAGTACCAACGGTTGATGTTTCTGTGGTAGATTTAACCGTTAGAACAAAAAAAGCGGCTAGCTATGAGGATATCAAAAAACTTTTTAAAGATGCCTCTCAAGGAGCTTATAAAGGAGTAGTTTCTTATACTGAAGATGCAGTTGTGTCTCAAGATTTTGTTGGTAGCACACATACTAGTAACTTTGACGCTGGAGCAGGTATTGCATTAAACGATCATTTTTTCAAATTGATAGCATGGTATGACAATGAATACGGATATTCTGCAAAATTAATTGAATTAGCTAGACACGTAGCAAGTTTATAAATTATGGTTTTAATAACAGACGGAGGATCAACAAAATGTGATTGGATATTACTTGATAGCCATGGTGTTGTGGTATTAAAAACGCGCACTGTGGGTTTAAATCCTGCTGTTGTTCATGGAGATGAACTATTAAAAAGGGTTGCAGGTAATTTAGATTTGCAACCTTATTATGATCTTGTAACACGTCTAGATTTTTACGGTGCAGGTTGTGGCACAGAAAAACCTTCATTATTACTTAAAGGCGTTTTAGAAGAGATATTTCCAAAGGCACGCGTAGATGTGCAGGAAGATACTATTGCTGCAGTGTATGCTGCTACTACTGTGCCTGGTATTGTATGTATTTTGGGTACTGGATCTAATAGTAGTTATTTTGATGGCACCACCGTGCATCCTAGCGCAGTATCTTTAGGATATAGTTTAATGGATGAAGCAAGTGGAAACTATTTTGGGAAACGTTTGCTGCGAGATTTTTTTTACAATAAAATGCCCGCGGTTTTAAAAGCCGAGTTTGCTAGAAGATTTGATCTTACTCCAGATGTTATAAAATACAATGTGTATAAACAGGAAAACCCAAATATGTATTTGGCATCTTTTGCAGAATTTATATTTAATCCCGGTGCCTTAAGACCAAAAAATGCCATAGAAATCAATGGGTATTTTTACAAACTTATAAGCGAAGGAATCAATAACTTTATTGAATGCAGAGTTTTGTGTTTTAAAGAAGCCCAGCAAGTGCCAATCCATTTTATAGGTAGTATTGCACATTTTAGTGAAGATATTATAAGAGATTGTATGCAACCCTACCATTTAAATCTTGGTACTATAATTAGAAGACCCATAGACGGTCTTATAGAGTACTACAGAAATCACATCTTAAAATAACCGCCTAACAAATACGTTAGTTACGTACTAACCACGAAATACCATATGGCATTACCGAAAATAAACCCTACTACTACTAAGTCTTGGAGCAATTTACAAGAACATTTTACAGCTATGGAAACTGTAAAAATGCAAACGCTATTTGCTGAACAAACAGACAGAAAAGAACGTATGAGCGCCCATACAGATTTACTTTCATTAGATTTTTCAAAAAATAGGATTACTTCTCAGACTTTAGATTTGTTGTTTACACTCGCTAAAGAGACAAAACTGGACCAGGCCATTGCTGCTCAATTTAATGGAGCTGTTATCAATGAAACTGAAAATAGACAAGTACTACATACTGCACTAAGAGATTTTAGTGCAATGAAACCTGAGGTAGAGGCTACCTTGGCTCAGATGAAGCAGTTTTCTGAGGCTATTATTGACGGTACACATAAGGGCTATACCGGTAAGGCTATAACAGATATTGTTAATATAGGAATAGGAGGAAGTGATTTAGGTCCAGCAATGGTTACAGAAGCACTTTCGTATTATAAAAACCATCTTAATGTCCATTATATTTCTAATGTGGATGGTGATCATGTATGCGAAATACTTAAAAATTTAGATCCACAAACAACGCTGTTTATTATAGTAAGTAAAACCTTTACTACTCAGGAAACACTCACTAATGCCAATACTGTGCGTGAGTGGTTTATAGAAAAAGCTGGAGAAAAAGCCATTGAGCAACATTTTGTAGCGGTATCAACAAATCTTCCTGCAGTAGCTAGTTTTGGTATTTTGCCACAACATACATTTACCATGTGGAATTGGGTAGGTGGAAGATTTTCTTTGTGGAGCGCCGTAGGGCTTTCCACTTGTTGCGCAATAGGGTATACTAATTTTGAGCAGTTATTAAAAGGGGCTCATAAAATGGATTGTCATTTTAAAGAGTCTGAATTTTCTATAAACATACCTGTTATTTTAGGGATGTTATCTATTTGGTATACTAATTTTTTTAAAGCAGAAACAGAAGCTGTTTTACCTTACACCCAGTATCTCTCTAAGTTTGTTGATTATTTGCAGCAAGCCTCCATGGAGAGTAATGGTAAATCTGTTGATAGAAATGGAGCTGCTATATCCTATCAAACAGGCCCTGTTGTATGGGGAAATACAGGAACCAATGCCCAGCATGCTTTTATTCAGTTGTTACATCAGGGAACACTCTTAATACCTACAGATTTCATCTTATGTGATACCTCACTTCATGGTAAAGAAAACCATCAAGATATTTTGGTTGCGAACTGTTTAGCACAAACAGAAGCGCTTTTAATGGGTACCCATGGAGAAGATATATCTAATCCATATAAAGTATTTCAGGGAAACAAGCCTTCAAACTTATTGACAATTAACAAGCTATCCCCAGAGAGCTTAGGTTCTTTAATTGCTATGTATGAGCATAAAATATTTGTTCAAGGAGCCGTGTTAAACATTTATAGTTATGACCAATTTGGTGTAGAGTCTGTCTCTTATACACATCTCCGAGCCCACGAGACAGGCAGAAATC
>CAJXUG010000165.1:0-4295 GCA_913060785.1 uncultured Flavobacteriaceae bacterium
ATCTACACTATCCTCTTCGTCGGCAGCGTCAGATGTGTATAAGAGACAGAGTTTTGCTTGAGCTCTTTCTTCATTACCTTTATAATCACCAGTAGCTATTGCACTTTTTACTTTCGTGAACTTAAACCCAAACAAACGCTCAGATTCTCTATCTCGTAAGAAATTATAGGCAGCTACGAGTTCATTTTGAACCTGAATATAGGTCTTGTATGAGGTCTCTCTATCACTCTTTACTGTGATAATAGCTTTCTCTGGATTATCTGAAGAGGCAATATCTTTTTCGCCTTTACAGTAGTCGCAAGAACCATCTCCACCATTATCCAAGAAAGAAATAGCCGCTTGTCTAATATCTTGAATGTCCATTAATTCGTTGTCTGCAAGAATTTGATCTTCTTTATTTACAGTAACAACAAAAATGTTCTTTTCTTTAATATCTACTGGAGGTTGTTCGTCTTGTTTTGGCGGTAATTGACGTGCAATTCCTTTGTCTTTTTCTATGGTAGTTGTTACCAGAAAAAAGATAAGTAATAGAAACGCAATATCTGCCATAGAACCAGCATTCACCTCTGGTGTTGCTCTTCTTCCCATACTATCGTTTTGTTAATTTTTTTACTCCACTAAATGCCATTGCAACAACTGCTACCACAGACAAAATGTAAAAGGTGTAAAGCCCCGTACCTATGTATCTAGATGTTTGAGCTGTTACCAGCTCACCGTCTTTGGTGAAGGATTCTACTCCATCGGCCATTACATAAGAAATAACAAATATGAGTAAAAAAGCACCTACAGACATAAGTGTTTTTTTTACATCACCACCTAGTATTCCTTTGACAACAAAAACAACAACAGTTATAAGTAATATTGCAAAAGTTAAATACGCTACATAAAGAAAAGAATCTAGACCCTCTCCTCCACTAGCTATTACAGCTTCATCTCCTTTTATCATCAACATCCCCCAAAGAAGGACACCAGCCACACCAAGAACTAAAGCTACTATTTTAGAAATTTTATGTAAACCCATTGTTTGGTTCTTTTAAAGATTATTTTTTGTTTTTGTAGTCAATCAACATATCAATAAGTGTAATTGATGCGTCTTCCATAGAGTTTACAATACTGTCAATTTTTGCAATAATGTAATTATAAAAGATTTGAAGAATAATCGCCACAACAAGTCCAAATACTGTTGTTAACAATGCAACTTTAATACCACCTGCTACAAGTGAAGGGTTCATGTCTCCAGCTGCTTCAATTTTATCAAAGGCTGTAATCATACCAATTACGGTACCCATGAAACCAAGCATAGGAGCCAATGCGATAAATAGTGATACCCAAGATACATTTTTCTCAAGTTGTCCCATTTGTACACCTCCGTAGGCTACAACCGCTTTTTCTGCAGCTTCAATGCTCTCGTCTGCACGCTCTAAACCTTGATAGTAAATAGATGCTACAGGTCCTTTTGTGTTTCTACACACCTCTTTTGCAGCTTCTACACCACCACTTTTTAAGGCCTCTTCTACATCTTCAGCCAATTTTTGAGTGTCTGTTGTAGAGAGATTTAAAAATATAATTCTCTCAATTGCCATAGCAAGACCTAGTATCAAACATACTAGTACAATTCCCATAAAACCAGGGCCTCCTTGTATGAAACGTTCTTTTAGTTTCTGGTGCCATGTTCTGTTATCTACCTCTTGAGCTATATCATCTTGCACAAGAGTTACTGTAGATGCTGCTAATAATGAGGTTGAAGTTGTTGGCGCTGCAGCGTTTGCTGTTAATGATCCCGCAAAAACAAGTGCGGCAATTGCCATAATAGAAAATAATTTTTTCATTGCTATTGACTTAAAGTTTAGTTTTAATTTCTAGTTAAATTGAGGTTTTAAAGATATAAAAATAATTGTGTAAAAAACAAGAATTTTAAGGTTGCTATTTCATTTTATGCTAATTAGTGCACCATAGAGGTTCATACCCTCTAATAACTAACTAATTACTAAAACATGATGTGTACTTTTCTCTACAAACAATATCAATTTCTATACCAATAATTCAAACAGCGATGGTTAATCTTAAAAACAGATTGCCATTTCTATTTGGTAAAACCTTGCAGAGAGGAAGGGATTCGAACCCTCGATACGTTGCCGTATACACGCTTTCCAAGCGTGCGCCTTAAGCCACTCGGCCACCTCTCTATTTTTTTGTGTTGCAAAGAAACAATTTTTTATATTTCACAGGGCACAATTTTATTGAAATATTAACTCATTTCTCCTCTAAGAGAGCTCTCAAAGAGGGTTTTAAAATCTTTTTGAGAATCTTCATTGGCCAATAAGTACATTAATTTTGTGAGCGCTGCCTCTGTGGTTATGTCTTTACCGCTTATAACGCCCATATTTTTTAGTTCGGCACTTGTTTGATAAAGACCCATTTCAACACTTCCCCCAGAGCACTGGGTTACATTAACAACGGGGATCCCTGAGTCTACAACTTTTTTTAAGGCAGCTATAAACCAACCTTGGGTTGTTAAATTTCCGGTGCCATAGGTTTCTATAACAAGCCCCTTAAACATATCTACATTAAATAGATGGGTCACCATTTGCTGAGTAATCCCTGGAAACATTTTAACCAGAAGTATTTTTGGCTCCAACTCTTTATGAACCAACAAGGGTTTATTCTGGGGTATAAGCAAAGCGTTGTAATCTACGGAGAGGTTCACTCCACTTTGAGCCAATGCAGGATAATTTAAAGAAGCAAAAGCTTCAAAATGCTCGGCATTTATCTTGGTGGTACGGTTGGCCCTGTATAATTTATATTCAAAATACAAACCAACCTCCTTAATAACAGAGACATTGTCTTGTTTTAAAGCCGCAAGTTGTATGGAGGTAATCAAGTTTTCTTTCGCATCTGTGCGCAAATCTCCAATAGGTAGTTGAGATCCTGTAAAAATTACTGGCTTGGCCAGGTTCTCTAACATAAAACTAACTGCAGAGGCGGTGTAAGACATCGTATCACTTCCATGCAAGACTACAAAACCATCAAAATGATCATATTGGTTTTCTATAATACTCACTAATTGTTGCCAATATACAGGCCCCATATTTGAGCTATCGATAGGAGCCTCAAAGCTTTGGGTATCAATGGTACAATCCAGCAAATTAAGCTCAGGTATGTGTTTGAGCAGGTCATTAAAATTGAAATTTTTAAGACTACCTGTTTCAGAATCTTTAATCATACCAATGGTACCGCCGGTATAGATCAATAAAATAGTGCTTGTTTGGGTAGTCATAATACAATAGGTGTTTTAAATCTTAAAAATTGCTGCCGCATTTGCTGTGGTTGTTGCTGCTACTTGTGCTTCAGAAATATCATACAAGGTACTTACTTTACTTGCAATCAAAGATAGGTAACTGCTTTGGTTTCTTTTGCCTCTATGTGGGGCGGGTGAAAGGTAGGGAGCATCTGTTTCTAAAACAATGTGTTTTAAATCAATTTCGTTCAGAAACTGGTCAATATTACCGTTTTTAAACGTTACAACACCACCAATGCCCAGTTTCATATTATAGGACAAAGCCCGTTCTGCTTGTTCTTTTGTGCCAGTGAAGCAATGGAAAATTCCGAAGAGATCATCATCTTTTTCACTTTCCAATACTTCGAATACCTCATCAAAAGCATCTCTACAATGAATCACGATAGGAAGTTTATACTTTTTTGCCAACTGGATTTGCCTTTTAAAAGCATCTTGCTGAATAGCCAAAGTCGAGGTGTCCCAATACAGGTCAACACCTATTTCACCTACTGCATAAAAATTCCGTTTCTTAAATTGTTCTTCTACGTGAGCCAATTCGGCTTCATAATTTTCTTTTACCGATGTAGGGTGCAGACCCATCATTAAAAAAACGTGGTCTGGATAGTTTTTTTCCAATTCATACATTCCTTCTACATAATCAGAATCAATTGCCGGTATAAAAAAACGCTTAATCCCTGCATCGATTGCCCGTTTCATCATTTGATCCCTATCGTCATTAAAAGCGTCACTATATAAATGGGTGTGTGTATCTGTTAGCATATTTGCAAAGCTACTTAAATTTGTTGGCTATCTTTACAAAAAACAATACATGCAATTACGAACGTTCCTTGAAGAGAAGAATTTTCACAGAATACCTTTAAAAAAACTAGCAACAGGACATTATAAATTATCTGCCCGTATAAATGGCATTCCAGGAATATTTATTTTAGACACAGGCGCTTCAACCAGTTGTGTTGGTTTTGATGAAATCACTTATTTTTCTATGGAGAGTGAGGAC
>CAJXUG010000166.1:0-4272 GCA_913060785.1 uncultured Flavobacteriaceae bacterium
GAGATTTCTGCCTGTCTCGTGGGCTCGGAGATGTGTATAAGAGACAGTTCTAGTACTTTCCAGTATCCTTTAGGTATGGCGTAGTATGCAGGAATAGTAATTTCTTTTGAGGCTTTAAAAGTGTTGTAATAAAGTGTTGGTTTTACAAAGGGTTTGCTGTGATCAAATTTAAGTCTCATTTTGCCGGTTACCTCGCTAGGAATCATGTCACCTTGGTAGCCTTTAAATTGTAATGTTTGTGTTTTAGTGCTGTCTGTTGTCCAGAGTATTGGATATAGGTCTGTTTTTTTAAATCTAGTTTTTGCCCTTTGGTGTATATTTTTAATATTTTTTGCATCTGCGTCTGTGATGGCAATAAAGCTTTTCATTAACTCATAGGTTCCTTCAACACGCTGCTTGTAGGGTTTTAGCATATGTGTTTCTACCATCATGCCTAATGTATTATATAGGGTTGTATATCCAGTGGAGTATCTAGGAGAGTCCATAAACTGCGTAAATCCTTTTTCTGGTTGAGAGTTAAATACATTTACATAGGGTGTAATATCCCATTGTTTTGCCTTTAATGAGTCTTGTAGGCTTGGCATTAATATTTCATTAAGATACACTCCAGCTTCGCCTCCTAATTTATTGTGCTGGGTAAATAGATGCGTAAGGGCGTATTGATAATCAGCCCCGTTACTTACATGATTGTCTATAAATAGCTCAGGGCCTAGGGCTCTAAATATTTTTGTAAATGCTTTGGCGTTTTTTGTATCTGCTTTTATAAAATCTCTGTTTAAATCATAATTACGAGCATTTCCCCTAAAACCATATGCTTTTGGTCCTTGTTGATTGGTTCTAGTAGTGCTGTTTCTTTGCAATGCGCCTCCAATATTATATACCGGAATAACTGCAATTATAGTGTTTGTTGGAGCGACTATCCTTCCTTGAGCTAAATCACGCAGCAGGAGCATAGAGGCATCTATGCCATCACTTTCTCCTGGGTGGATACCATTGTTTATTAGTAAAATGTTTTTATTTCTTATTCTAGCTTTTGAGATAGAGGTGATGCTTTTACCTGTGGGGTCAAAATATATTACATGTAGCGGATAGCCACTGTCTGTTTGTCCTTCTTGTGTAATTGAAATAGTAGTATGTGCCTTTGCTAAATTTTCATAAAAAGATATTACATCTTTATATTCTGGGGTCTGGGTTCCCTCTGATGTTTCAAAAAGAGTGACTAGGCTTGTGTTTTCTTTTATATCACTACAACTTGTTAAAAGAATAATAGTGCAAATAAAGCAGCTATTTAGTATTATTTTGATGTTGTATTGTATTGCTTTTCGGTTAAAATACATGATTTAGTGTTTTTCTTTAAATTATGTGTTTATTTTAAATTGCTTTTCTATATTTGTGAATCAAAATTAAACTTTATTTAACCTTTAAAATCTTTTACTATGAAAAAAATTACTTTATTAGCTGCAGTTCTTTTGGCTTCAGTTACTATGAATTCTCAAACTATTGCACACAATGATTCTGATGAAATACTTGCAGGAACTACTGTTGCTTGTCCAACTGAGACAACTAACTATATCCGTGTTTTTGATTTAGCAGATGAGTTTGATATCACTACAGACTGGACAATTACTGGAGCTGCTTTTGGAACTGAAGTTTCTGAAACTGCAGATATCACAATTAATCTTTACACAGCTGATGATGTTGATCCAACTGGAGCTATTTTAACTCTTATCTATACTGGAACTGAAGCTACTGCTGATTTAGAAATCTCTGAGCACACATTGACTGCACCTGTAACTGTTCCTGCTGGAAGTATTTTAGTTATGGAATTAGCAGAATCTGCTGATGGTATTGTATACAGAGTTGGTTCTAATGATGCAGGACAAACTGCTCCATCTTGGTTAAGTTCTGAGACTTGTGGTGCTGGTACTGTTGAAGGTTTTGGTTTTACTAACCACTACGTAATGAGTGTAACTGGTGAGGAAGCTTTAGGATCTGATACTAACTTATCTGAAGTTATTAATGTTTATCCTAATCCTGCAACAGATGTATTAAACATTGCTGTTCCTTCTTCTATTGATGTGAAGAGTGTATCTCTTTTTGATGTATTAGGAAAGAGAGCTAACGTTTCTTTGGTAAACGGTCAAGTTGATATTTCAGAACTTGCTGTTGGACTTTACCTTTTAAATGTTGAGACTACAAATGGTACTTTAACACAAAAAGTAATTAAGCAATAAGCTTAACAACATACTTTATAAAAGCCTCGCAATTTGCGAGGCTTTTTTTATGCCATATATTTTGTAACTCTAGTATACCACTAGCCAATGTAGTTGCAGCCTTTAAACAATGCTCTATATCGTTTTGCCTGCATAGATAGATCTAACTAGCTGGAAGTATATCTGTACTTTGAGATAGTTTTTAGCTCTGTCTTATTCATTAAAAGTAATATAGCACACAAAGTATTTCTAATTGCTTAGATATGATTTTGTGTTCTTTATCTGATACTTTAAGGGCTTTTTAAAAGACTATAGATATCTAGGTAGTATACCATAGAAATAAAAAAAACCATTAATGCTATGCAGCACTAATGGTTTTTCTGTTACTATTATAAGCTTCTTACACTAGCTATTCATAGATATTAAAAACTCATCATTGTTTTTAGTGTTTTTAATACGATCGTTAATAAACTCCATAGCTTCAACAGGGTTCATATCTGCAAGGTATTTGCGCAATACCCACATACGTTGTATTGTCTTCTCATCTAGCAGTAAATCGTCTCTACGGGTGCTAGAAGAGGTTAAATCTACGGCAGGGAATATACGGCGGTTAGATATCTTTCTATCTAGTTGCAGCTCCATGTTACCAGTACCTTTAAATTCTTCAAAGATCACTTCATCCATTTTAGAGCCTGTTTCTGTCAAGGCTGTTGCAATGATACTTAGCGACCCTCCATTTTCTATATTACGAGCAGCTCCAAAGAAACGTTTTGGTTTGTTTAGTGCTGCAGCATCTACACCACCAGAGAGGATTTTACCACTAGCCGGTTGAACGGTGTTGTATGCTCTTGCCAAACGTGTAATAGAATCTAGAAGAATCACCACATCATGTCCACACTCTACCAAACGCTTTGCTTTGTCTATTACTAGATTTGCAATACGTACGTGTTCTGAGGGTTCTTTGTCAAAGGTAGAGGCAATTACCTCTCCTTGGACATTGCGTTGCATGTCTGTAACTTCCTCTGGACGTTCATCTATAAGGAGTATCATTTGATATACCTCTGGGTGATTGGCTGCAATACCATTGGCAATGTCTTTAAGTAACATTGTTTTTCCTGTCTTTGGCTGCGCTACAATCATACCACGTTGTCCTTTACCTATAGGAGAGAATAAATCTATAATACGGGTAGAAAGGGTTGGTTGTTTCTCAGAAATGTTAAATTTCTCTTGAGGAAATAAAGGTGTTAAATGTTCAAAAGCAATCCTGTCACGAACCACATTTGGATCTTGACCATTAATTTTTATGACTTTGATAAGAGGAAAATACTTTTCTCCTTCTTTTGGGGGACGTACAACTCCTAAAACGGTATCACCACTTTTTAAACCAAAGAGTCTAATTTGTGATTGTGATACGTAGATATCATCAGGTGACGACAGGTAATTATAATCACTAGAGCGCAGAAAACCATATCCATCTTGCATGATGTCTAAGACTCCTTCACTTTCTATAATGCCATCAAATTCAAAGTCTGGCTCTTTATATCTGTTTCTGCTGTCTTTATTACCGTTGTTACGGTTGTCTTGTTTTGGTTTGTTATCTCTTGGTGGTCTTTTGTTGTCATTTCCACCTTTTTGACGGTTGTCATTTTGTGGACGGTTGTCTGTATTTTTGTTTTTGTGTTGTGGCTTGTTCTCTTTAGAGGGGTTTTCTTGAGGGCGTTTTTCTAGAGTGGTTTCTGCCTTATCGTTCTTTTTTTCTAGAGTACCTTCTTGATGCGCTTGCTTGTTGTGAGAAGGGTTTGCTTTTTCTCTTGGAGTTTGTTTGGCTCTAGGGTTTGGTTTGTGTCTAGGAGGACGAGGTGATCGTTCTTCTGTTTTTGCAGCTGCAGGTTCGCTAACAGCCTCCTTTGGTATTTCTGAAACGATAGCCTTTACAGCGTTTGGATTTGCTGCTTGGTAATCAAGTATTTGATATACCAAGTCTAATTTTTTTAAAGTACGGTACTTTGGCTGTCTCTTATACACATCTCCGAGCCCACGAGACAGGCAGAAATCTCGT
>CAJXUG010000167.1:0-4199 GCA_913060785.1 uncultured Flavobacteriaceae bacterium
AGATTTCTGCCTGTCTCGTGGGCTCGGAGATGTGTATAAGAGACAGATTAATAAGCTACTACCATAACATTATGAAAACATATACAGACACAGGAAAAAAAGACACAAGATCTGGTTTTGGAGCAGGCCTAACCGAGCTTGGGAAAACCAATGAAAATGTGGTGGCACTTTGTGCAGATTTAACAGGGTCATTAAAAATGGATGCTTTTAAAGCAAATCATCCTGAGCGTTTCTTCCAGGTGGGTATCGCAGAGGCAAACATGATGGGCATGGCCGCTGGCTTAACCATTGGTGGGAAGATACCCTTTACAGGTACTTTTGCTAACTTCTCTACTGGACGGGTCTATGATCAAATACGCCAAAGTATCGCATATAGCGGTAAGAATGTAAAAATATGTGCATCACACGCAGGGGTAACCCTTGGAGAAGATGGTGCAACACATCAAATACTTGAAGATCTTGGTTTGATGAAAATGCTGCCAGGGATGACGGTAATTAATACCTGTGATTACAATCAAACCAAAGCTGCAACAATTGCCATTGCAAATTATGATGGCCCAGTTTATTTACGATTTGGAAGACCTAAAGTAGCAAACTTTACCCCAGAAAATGGGAGCTTTACTATTGGCAAAGCTGTGGAGCTTCAAGAAGGTACAGATGTTACCATTATTGCCACAGGACATCTAGTTTGGGAAGCGCTAGAGGCATGTAAAACATTAAAGGAGCAGGGTATTAGTGCTGGGCTTATAAATATTCATACCATAAAGCCACTTGATGCTGCTGCAATTTTAAAGAGTGTTGCCATTACCGGCTGTGTTGTTACTGCAGAAGAGCACAACTACCTTGGCGGATTGGGAGAAAGTGTTTCAAGAATTTTAGCAGAAAATCATCCCGTTCCACAAGAGTTTGTAGCTACCCAAGATACTTTTGGAGAATCTGGAACTCCAGACCAATTAATGGAAAAATACGGCCTAAACGCCGCTGCAATTGTTAAGGCTGCAGCAAAGGTTGTTGCTAGAAAATAATAAGTTACACCTTATACACTAAAAAGCCGCTGTAAGACTATTTCTTTCAGCGGCTTTTTGGTATGTTTAATTTTATAGTTTGAGATTAACTATCTGAGTCTAAATAATCAACAACACCATCTCCATCTGTATCTGGATAGGTAATGGTACCATCTTCATTTATTTCTATTTCATCTCTAGTAGGCCTTCCATCTCCATCATCATCTGGATCAAAATAATTGCTTTGGTTGTCTGAGTCTGTATCGTCATCTTCTTCTAATCCATTTTCATTTACATCTTCTATGACCGAAGGAACACCATCATTGTCTTGGTCACCAATTTCAGTTTCAAATAATTGGAATGTAAAGATAAGCTGAGAATACACAGGAATACTCACTCCACTTCCTGGAGGAGGATTGACATAATACCCTAAACCACTTTGCATAAATACTGCTCCTACTCCAAAACCTTCATAGTTTACCGTTCCGTCAGGATTATCAACAAAACCAGTAGCTGCTTTAAATTCTATGAGCGCGTCTTGTAACCCATTAACAATCAGGGTTAGATCAAACTGGATTGGGGTCACGGAACTATCAAAAAGTTTATTTCCGTTAATACCATCTTCATCTACCACATAAGTACCCTCGTAGTTAATTCTAACAATATCTGGGAAACTAGGTTGATCACCAGATCCCTCGATTACCTTTAAATAGTATAAGTTATATGATACATCCTCATTGACTCTATCCTGTACCATTTTGGAAAGTAGATTAGGATGCTGTATTAATGGTGTTTTATCTGCGTTTGCTCCTGCAATGGTGTCAAATTGTATTTTGAAATCAAAACCTGCTGGTGGGTTTTCAAACTCCTCATAGTTATAAAAATGAGTAGTTAAATAACGCTCTACTTCTAATGTTGAATCAATATTTTCCTCGGCTCTATCACGGGCTGGTATAAAGTTATCTTCTGGATCATCATCACCTTCACATGAGGATACCAATATCAATGTTAGTGCAACAATTGGTAAAAGAAATTTAAAATTTTTCACAGTTATATATTTAAGTGTGCAAGATACAATTTTCAGTTATTTTTGCTGTATTGTTAATATACAATTTAAGTAAAATGTATGAGGGTTGATAAATATTTATGGTCTGTACGGTACTTCAAAACAAGAAGCATTGCAACACAAGCATGCAAAAAGGGAGCTGTGCGTGTAAACGATGCTACAGTCAAGCCCTCTAGAGACGTCTATCCTGGAGACAATGTTACAGTTAGAAAGGAGCAAGTAAAGTACACCTTAAGAGTTATAGAAGTGCCAAAGAGTAGAGTGGGCACTAAACTCGTTGACCTATACAGAGTTGACACAACAACTAAAGAAGCCTTCCAGCACAAAGAGTTATTAAAATATTCGAAAGAATATTACAGAAAAAGAGGCATGGGTAGACCCACTAAAAAAGACAGAAGAGATATAGAAGACTATAAAATGGAAGAAGAGTAACTCAACACATCTTTTACTATCTTTGAAATCTAATATATTGTTACCCATGGCATCAAAAGAGACTGTAATTCTAGACAAAAAAGAAATAGCTCATAAATTAAAACGTATCGCGTATCAAATTTATGAAGCTAATATTTCTCAAGAAGAAGTAATTATTGCGGGTATCAAAGCAAACGGGTATATTTTTGCAGAAAAATTAAAAACAGCCGTAGAAAAAATAGCGCCTATAAAAGTAACACTGTGCAAAGTAACGATGGATAAAAAAAATCCTATCAGCCAGATTACCACATCTCTAAAACCAGAAGCCTATCAAAATAAATCATTGCTACTAGTAGATGACGTACTGCACTCTGGAACTACTTTAATTTACGCTGTAAAACATTTTTTGGAGGTACCTCTCAAACAATTTAAAACAGCAGTACTCGTAGATAGAAATCATAAAAAATATCCCATAAAAGCAGATTACAAAGGCATTTCTTTGTCTACATCAATTAATGAAAATGTTGTAGTTATTTTTGAGCAAGGGAACAATCGTGCTATCCTAGAATAATAAAGCAACTATTTCTTCCACAATCTGCTGCACAGGTTTTTGATCTACCCTAATTTTATGATGTGCTTGTTGGTAATAAAAAATTCTCTCAAAAAGGTGTTTGCGGATAAAATCATTTAAAACTTTTTTGTCAGAAATATGAGAAATTAATGGCCTTGTTTGCAACTGCGAATATAATCGGTTTGTAAGGGTATCTATTTCTGCTCCCAGATAAATGGTAATAACACCAGAAGTTTGTGTTAACTTTTGCATCAAATCACCATAACATGGGGTGCCACCACCTAGGGCTAAAACAACATTTTCAGAACCCTCTAATATCGTGTTTAGAACGAGGCGCTCTTTGGATCTAAAATAGAGTTCTCCCTTGGTTTCAAACAATTGTTTGAGGGATAGATTTTGATCTTCTTCAATAGCAATATCCAAATCAACAAAAGAGTATTGTAATGCTTTTGAAAGTTGTTTTCCTACTACAGATTTACCACTACCCATGTATCCTAAAAGCAGTATTTTCATAAAATTTCAGTTCTTATTTATTGTAATTTAAAGGTTTACAAATAAAGTTTAAATTTATTTTAAAATGCTTTGAAAGATAAATATATTGATAGTATATTTGCACTCGCTTAACAAAACTTATTTAAGTTTGTAAAGCTTAAAAATGTTTTTGACATTCTGACCAGTTAGCTCAGTTGGTAGAGCACCTCCCTTTTAAGGAGGTGGTCCTGGGTTCGAGCCCCAGACTGGTCACAAAAAAGTTAAGCCTTTTGGTTTAACTTTTTTTTGTTTCTATACACCTCAATTTTGGTATAGAATACACCCGGGTGCTGGAATTGGTAGACAGGCACGGTTGAGGGCCGTGTGCACTTGTTGCGTGTGGGTTCAAGTCCCATTCCGGGTACTAAGTCATCTTAAATAAGATGACTTTTTTTATATAACATTACCTGAGGGGTTTGATGAAATAGAATATTTGAAAAAGACATCGAAATGCAAGTAATAAAAGTATTTGTTAAAAATTTAGCCATTTATTTTATGTAACTTACCCTCAAACAATTACACGGCAGCCTATGAGTGTCAAAACACACTTTAGTATAAAAGATTTAGAACTGTCTCTTATACACATCTCCGAGCCCACGAGACAGGCAGAAATCTC
>CAJXUG010000168.1:0-4194 GCA_913060785.1 uncultured Flavobacteriaceae bacterium
TCGTCGGCAGCGTCAGATGTGTATAAGAGACAGATTATAACCTATACAGATGAGTATTTCAGAAAATATTGAAAAATACCAAGGTTCGCTTCCCAAAAACACAACTCTAGTTGCCGTTTCTAAGACCAAACCCGTGAGTTGTTTACTGCAAGCCTATGATGCTGGACAAAGAGTGTTTGGTGAAAACAAAATACAGGAAATGGCCTCCAAATGGGAAGAAATGCCCAAAGACATACAATGGCATATGATTGGCCATGTGCAAACCAATAAGGTGAAATACATGGCGCCTTTTGTTGATTTAATACACACTGTAGATAGTCTCAAATTACTGCGAGAAATTAATAAACAAGCCGCTAAACACGATAGAATAATTAACTGCTTGTTGCAAATTAAAATAGCAGAAGAAGAACACAAATTTGGTTTAGATCATCAAGATGCCTTGCTATTACTTGCCAAAGATATTCAAGCAACATTACCTCATGTATCTATCGTTGGCCTTATGGGAATGGCAAGTTTTACTGATAATAAAACACAAATAGAAACAGAATTTAAAAAACTAAGTACCCTACACAAGGAATTTATAAAACAACACCCACAATTAACTGTTTTAAGCATGGGAATGAGCAGTGATTATACCTTGGCACTAGACTATGGAAGTACCATGGTACGCATTGGAAGCTCTATTTTTGGAGCTAGAAATTATAATTAAGTACTTACATATTGGAATACGCAATTTTAGACATAGAGACTACCGGAGGAAAGTATAATGAAGAGGGCATCACAGAAATTGCAATCTATCGTTTTGATGGAGATAAAGTGGTAGATCAATTTGCGAGTCTTGTAAACCCTGAAATACCAATACAACCTTTTGTGGTGAACCTCACTGGTATTAACAATGCAATGCTGCGCACAGCGCCAAAATTTCATGAAGTTGCAAAACGTATTATAGAAATAACAAATGACGCTATATTAGTAGCTCACAATGCACAATTTGATAATAGAATCCTTACCACAGAGTTTGACAGATTAGGCTACAATTTTGATAAACAAACGCTTTGCACCGTTGAGCTAGCTAAGCAGCTCATGCCAGATATGGCCTCCTACAGTCTTGGGAAATTGGTCCAAGCATTAGGAATACCAATAGCCAATAGACATCGCGCGGGTGGAGATGCACTAGCCACTGTTGAGCTTTTCAAGCTACTTCTTTTAAAGGATGCTAAAAAAGAAATGGTACAACAGCATATTAAGACAAATCCTAGAAAAAATATAGATTCAAAATTGCTTGATATAATCAAAGCAGCACCCACAGATACAGGAGTTTACTATATGCATCGGGAAGATGGTACTATTATTTACATTGGAAAAAGCAAAAACATACAAAAAAGGCTGAACCAACATTTCACCAACGATAATAGAAAATCTAAAAAAATACAACTTGAGGTTACGGCCGTTAGCTATGAAAAAACAGGAAATGAACTTATTGCGCTTTTAAAAGAGAGTGAAGACATAAAACAACTCAATCCAAAATATAACAGAGCGCTAAGAAAAAGAGCCTTTAATGCACAACTTACATCCTTTAAAGACAGTAATGGATATATAAATTTGAAAATTGAAAAGGTAGATGCCCGTAAAAAAGCCATTACTACTTTTAGCAACCTTCAATCTGGTAAGGCCAATCTTGAAAAAATTATTGGAAAATATGCTTTATGCCAAAAACTTGGGGGCTTGCAAGAGACAGACAAAGCTTGTTTTAGTTATGGAATAAAAGAATGTCTTGGCGCCTGTATTGAAAAAGAGAGCCCACAGGATTACAACAAAAAAGTAACAGCATTTTTAAGCAACTACAGTTATCAAAACCAACACATGCTAATTATTGATAAAGGGAGAAATCCCCAGGAGCGCTCTGTTGTTTTAATAGAAAAGGGAATCTACAGAGGGTTTGGCTATTATACCTTAAATCATCAAATTACTAATCCTGAGATATTAAAATCTATAATAAGACCTATGCACAACAATAGAGATGCCCAGGATATTTTGCAGTCTTACCTTAGAAAACGTAAAGTGATAAAAATCATAAATCTAGACACAAACCATCAAAGTTTATAGAAACTTCTGTACTTTTAACAGTATAAAACCAAGATATTGACAAGCAACAATTTAAAAAACAAATTACACACCATTATCTATGAGGCAGACACCCCTATGGGTAAACTCTTTGATGTAGTATTACTTATTTTAATTTTAGTTAGTGTCATACTGGTAATGTTAGAGAGCGTTACCTCTATAGATACTCATTATCATGATCTTCTATATTTTGGTGAGTGGGTTATTACCATATTCTTTACCATAGAATATATCCTAAGAATTATTACTGTAAAAAAAGCTTCTAATTATATATTTAGTTTTTATGGTATTATCGATCTTCTCTCTACCATACCGCTGTATTTATCATTTATTTTAGCAGGAAGTAATGCACTGCTGGCAGTAAGAGCACTACGATTATTAAGGGTTTTTAGAATCCTAAAAATTACCCGTTACATGGGTGAGGCAAACAAACTAAACAAAGCCCTTCGTGACAGCAAACCTAAGATATTAGTCTTTTTATTTGCAGTACTCATACTATCAATTATTGCAGGTACTATTATGTACTTAGTAGAGGGAGAACAAAGTGGTTTTGTTAGTATCCCTACAAGTGTGTATTGGTGTATTGTCACTCTTACCACTGTTGGTTTTGGAGACATTGCTCCAGTTACACCTCTTGGGCAATTTATAGCCGCTATTATCATGATTATGGGGTATGGAATAATTGCAGTTCCAACAGGAATTGTAAGCGCAGAATATGCCAGCAAAAAAACTCACACAGTAGATGACCCAGAGTACATTCATGTAAACACGCAGTCTTGTCAAAACTGCAATGAAAACAACCACCATGACAATGCAGCATTTTGTCATAAATGTGGTACAACCCTTCTCGAGGAAGATTCTAAAATCTAATGTCCAAAAAACCCTTACTTATTTGTGTTGTGGGCGCAACAGCCATTGGTAAAACCACTCTAAGTATTGCACTTGCAAAAGCATTTGACACAGAAATTGTATCTGCAGATTCTCGTCAATTTTACACCTCAATGAATATAGGTACTGCTGTGCCATCTACTCAAGAGCTAGCCACCGCTCCACACCATTTCATACAACACAAAAGTATTTTTGACACCTATAGTGTTGGAGATTTTGAGCGAGAAGCGCTTTTAAAACTTGATACGCTATTTAGCGAAAAATCTACGGCTATACTAGTGGGAGGCTCTGGGCTTTATGTAGACGCGGTAGTAAATGGTTTAGACCATTTCCCTGACATTGAAAAAGAAATTAGAGAAACGCTAAACACCCAACTAGACAATAATGGCTTAGAGATCTTACAGCAAGAGCTAATGAGCGTAGACCCATTATATTTCAAAACAATGGACACAAAAAACCCTAGAAGGGTAATACGAGCCCTAGAAATATATAGAGCAACGGGCAAACCCTACTCTAGTTTTTTAAAAGCAAAAGCTGCAAACAGAAATTTTGAAACCCTCTATATAGGCCTTACAGCAGAGAGGCCAATAGTCTATGAGCGTATCAATAAAAGAGTAGATCTTATGATGAAAGCTGGACTCTTAAAAGAGGTCGAACAACTTTATCCACACAAAGATTTAAACGCGCTGCAAACAGTAGGCTATAGAGAATTGTTTCAATACCTTGATGGCACACTTATTTTAGAAAAAGCGGTAGAAGAAATTAAAAAAAATACCAGGCGTTTTGCCAAAAGACAAGGCACATGGTTTAGGAAAAACCAACATATACATTGGTTTGACTACACTAGCAATAGCGATGCTATTGTTAGGTTTATAAAAGAAAGAAACGCCCTATAATAGGGCGTTTCTTATACACTTACGTATGTGTTTTATTAAATATCTACTTCACTTTTTACAACCAGGCGAAACCCTTCTCCATGAATATTTATGATCTCAACGTCATCTTCTTTATTTAAGTATTTACGCAATTTAGCGATGTATACATCCATACTTCTAGAGGTAAAATAATTGTCATCTCTCCAGATTTTAATCAGCGCAAGTTCTCTTGGCATTAAATCATTTTTATGTAAAGCCAGTAAACGTAGCTGTCTCTTATACACATCTCCGAGCCCACGAGACAGGC
>CAJXUG010000169.1:0-4194 GCA_913060785.1 uncultured Flavobacteriaceae bacterium
AGATTTCTGCCTGTCTCGTGGGCTCGGAGATGTGTATAAGAGACAGGTTTTATCTAGTCTTAAAGGATGTTCTAGGGTTATTGATAAATAACCAATTACAAATATTAAAATAATGAGTGACGTCATAAATTGTATACTGAGTACTGATTAAACTAATTGTTTTAAAGCAATTTCAAAAGCAGTTTTACTGATGTTGGTTTTGCTATTATTGGCCTTGTATGTGTCTTCAATGGCCTTTTTGATGGTTTGTGAAGTATCATTAAAAATGGCCTGGTCGGTCATTTGTACCTTTCGCTCCATAAAATAAGCAAACACACGTGCCATACCACAATTACTAATAAAATCCGGAATTAAAGAAACACGCTGATCTGTGTATTCCATAATGCTTCCAAAGAAAATCTCTTTATCTGCAAAAGGCACGTTTGCACCGCAAGATATAACTTCAAGCCCATTTTCTATCATACTTGAAATTTGGTCTTTGGTTATCAATCTAGAGGCTGCACAAGGAGCAAAAATATCACAGTCTAATGTCCAAATTTTCTCGTTCATTTGCTCAAAAGAAAGCATGTTATCTGCCACTAAAGTATTCCCATCTTTTTGATGGTATAATGCTGTAATTTGCTCAAAGGAGAACCCATCTGGATTTATCACACCCCCTACACGATCAATTATCCCTACTACTTTAGCTCCCATTTGGGCCAAGTAATAAGCAGCAGCCGCTCCTACATTTCCAAAACCTTGAACAATTGCTTTTTTACCTTTAACATCACCTCCATAGATCGCATAATAATGATGCACCGCTTGGGCAACACCAAAACCTGTAATCATGTCTGCAACAGTATATTTTTTTGAAACATCTGGAGAGTAACTTGTATTTTCAATAACCTTAATTACTCCTTGGCGTAATTGTCCTATTCTGTTAATTTTATCTGCTTGTGTAGGATTAAAATGTCCGTTAAAAACACCTTCTTGTGGATGCCAAACACCGCTTTGTTCTGTAATGGGGATAACTTCGTGAATTTCATCAACATTTAAATCTCCACCAGTACCGTAGTATGATTTTAATAGGGGTGATACTGCTTTATACCAACGCTCTAGCACACCTCTTTTACGAGGGTCTTGTGGGTTAAAATTTATACCAGATTTGGCGCCACCAATGGCGGGTCCACTCACTGTAAACTTCACCTCCATGGTTTTGGCTAAAGACAAAACTTCATTTTCATTTAAACCTACACGCATTCTGGTTCCTCCACCAGCAGCGCCGCCACGAAGTGAATTAATGACAGTCCAGCCCTCTGCCTCTGTTTGCGGATCTTTCCAGTGAAAAACAATTTCAGGATCTTTCTCTTCGTATTTTTTCAGTAATTCTTTCATAGTAGTGTATGCTTTTGACTTATTTTTTATTTTATTATCTTTTTTGAAACACGTTTCCTTTTACCTACAAGAACAATCATTGAACCAGTAAAGAAAATGTATAAGAAATAAAGCGTAGCTAAAGCTGTGTCATGAAAAAATATTTATAGTTTAGACTATGTATGTAAGTACAATTTTAAAGCAACTAGTGTATTAACAATGTCTTTAAATTTATTTGCTAAGACATACACTATTTGACATTTATACAAAGATAAAAAAATGAGGTGTGCCATAAGTTCATTTTCTTTAAAATTTAAATCTCTTTAGTAATGAAATTTAAAAATCACCTACAGAAAATCCCTAGAGGTCTGTGTTTTTAGACATTTTCATTTTCTTGCTCAATCTGTTCCCACATTTTTTCACTATTGAGTCTGAAGGTGCCTACATAATCCCAGCTGCATTCATGGGGCGCAATTAAAGACAGCCAAACATCACCATTTTTTTTACGATATAGAAAATAGATTTCTCCCAGAACAGGCTCAAAGCTAAATTTGGCATTGTATATTAAATTGTTGTACTCAAATTGCTTCATCATCAAATCATATTGTGCTTTGAGATCATCAAATTGAGATTTAAACTGATGGTTTACTTTGTGGATATTAGTATTTTTCCAAGAAGTGATATCTTCTGGAATAATAGCAGGAGCACCCAAGTTTGTTGCATAGGGCGTTAAAGAAGCGCTATATTTTTGTGTCTTTTGATCAAAGACTACTTGATCTGGTTTTTTTTCTTTGGATGCGGGCATGCGCTAAATATAGTTTTTATCAAAGATACTTTGAAGAGAGAGAATTAAATTAAGATTTTGAAAACTTTAAGATTTAACAACTACTATAAAAGCTAGTTGAAATTTAATTTAAAAAAACAACACCACTGCTATGATCTTTACTTGCCCCAGTTACACTAGACAAACAATTTACCTCATCTCTTAATTTTAAAACTCCTAAAAGGCCAAAAATTAAAGCCTCTTTAAATTCTATGAGTGTTTTACTAGGCACTACCAAAGAAACATTAATCTGGGCTTTTATTTGCTGTAATAAGAAACTATTATATGCGCCCCCTCCTGTAACTAGGACACTACTACCAGGGTTAAATTGCTGGGCTATTTGACTTGCAAAATGCGTAACACAGGTTCTTAAAATATCTACTTCTTTTGCTTGTGAGGCTTTTAATATGGGCATTATCTCTCTGTGCACCCATTCTATACCTAAAGATTTTGGAGCAGGTAGTTTATAATAAGGTAAGGCATCTAGAAGTTTTAGTACATCGGGCAATACGTTGCCAGATTTCGCTAGCTCACCACCAGCGTCATAGGGCAGTGCCAATTTTTGGGCATAATGGTTCATGACCACATTTACAGGACAAATATCATAGGCAATAGATACCCCTCTGCTTACTTTAGAGACATTTGCAAATCCTCCCAAATTGAGACAATAATCATATTTTGAAAAAAGCAATAGATCACCCAAAGGCACTAAAGGTGCTCCTTGTCCTCCAAAAACTAAATCTTGAACCCTAAAATCGCAAACAACTGTTTGTTGTGTATATGTTGAAATCTGTTCTAAATTTCCAATTTGCAATGTGACTCCTTGATCGGGCCGGTGTAAAACGGTGTGGCCGTGACTACATACAGCGTCCAAATCTTTAATGTTATTCTCTTCAATAAATGTTTTAATAATATCACCCAAATACTTGGTATACTCCAAATCAAGTTGAGTTAACTCCTTAGAGGAGAAACCTACTGCACTTTGTAATCTACTCTTCCAATGGCTTGGGTATGCAATGGTTTTTGCAAGGGGCATCTCATAGGTTATTTTTTCATGCATAGCAAAATAACAAAGCGCCAAATCAACACCATCAAGGGAGGTGCCACTCATTACGCCCAACACTTTATAACGCTGTTTTTTCATACCCTAAATATCATAAAAAAAAGGCAATACATAACAAGGGTGATAAAAGTTTATTTTAGAGCCACAAAGAGTTTATATGCTGCGCATTAAAGTCTAAAACACGCCAATGTTGCAATTTTAAAATATAGAAACAAAAACAATGCAATTACACATTTAGCAACAATTGGGCTTTTGAGAATTATGTTTTTAGCACTATCTTTACAAACACATCATTTTATTGAATTTTAAACAAAATACATGGATTTCAATCTATCTGAAGAACACTTAATGATACGCGAGGCAGCTCGTGATTTTGCAAAACAAGAATTACTTCCGGGTGTTGTTGAACGTGACAACAAACAAGAATTTCCAAAAGAGCAAGTAAGAAAAATGGGGCAGCTTGGCTTTATGGGTATGATGGTAGATCCAAAATACGGTGGAGGTGGCATGGACACCCTAAGCTATGCCATTGTTGTAGAAGAATTAAGTAAGGTAGATGCTTCAAGTTCTGTAATTGTATCTGTAAATAACTCATTGGTGTGTTACGGTATTGAACAATATGGAAATGAACAACAAAAACAAAAATATCTAACAAAGCTTGCTACTGGAGAGGCCTTAGGGGCATTTTGTTTAAGTGAACCTGAGGCAGGAAGTGATGCAACATCGCAAAAAACTACAGCTATTGATAAAGGAGATCATTATATCTTAAATGGTACAAAAAACTGGATCACTAATGGCGGCAGCGCAGATTACTATCTAGTAATTGCTCAAACAGACAAAGAAAAAGGACACCGTGGTATCAATGCTTTTATTGTTGAAAAAACATGGGATGGTTTTGAAATAGGACCTAAAGCTGTCTCTTATACACATCTGACGCTGCCGACGAAGAGGATAG
>CAJXUG010000170.1:0-4177 GCA_913060785.1 uncultured Flavobacteriaceae bacterium
CTATCCTCTTCGTCGGCAGCGTCAGATGTGTATAAGAGACAGTAATTATCTCGTATTGTTTTGTTATATAAGTTGTGAAAGACTTTGGCAAGTAATATATAAGTAGATATACCTCATATATCAAAATGAAAGAAAAAGGGGTGTAAACTGCAGATATGGGGTTTGTAAGTAGTTCTGAGTTTAAGGGTTGCGCTAAAAAATCAAACTTAATTAAATAGATTACAGCCAGATGAATAAAAAAACTAAACAGCGCTAGTTTAAGTATTATTTTTTCAGCCTTTGCTCTAGTTTCCTCAGAAAGAAACATATCGAAAATGTAGGGCATTATGTTTCTTTTGGTATTCATTTAGTTTTGTTTTTATAACTATTTATATAAATAAGCAGCTTCTATGAACCTCTAAATTAGACAATAAAAACCTAATGAAAAAAAATAGGATACCCTATATAACAATTTGTATGTTAGATTGTTAATTACTTACAGCGCTGTATTGATGTTTTTTAGCGGTTATAATATCATTAATTGCGTTCCAGAGCGCTATTCTTTTTTCTAGAGATTGTTTTGCTATAGTTAAGGTTTCACTCCATTTTTGAGTATCTTCTTTACATAATTCTGAAATCATCTTAAGAGATAGGGGCCCATGCTGATCACCGTCTAACTCAATGTGGCGCTCCAAATAATATTTTAATTTATTGTACGATTTATTTTCTGAATCAGCACTTTTTAAAATTTCCATAAACATATCTGGAATCACATCTTCTCTACCAAATGTAAAGGCAGAGGCGACCATGTGTGTTTTTTTTGTTTCAATAACTGAAAATGTAAACCTAACAAAATCTATGACTCTTTGGTCTAGATTTATCTCTTTGAATGAATCTTCCAGGGTGTTTCCATCTGTGATAAGATTAATAAAGGTGTCTATTTTATCAGTATTTGCACCAGTTTGTAGCATTGCTTCTAGATACATTTCAAAATGGCTATTAGCAACTCCCATCTCGTTTATATCACTTTCTTCTCCATGTACTATCTCATTGATAAACCTTGACAGTATTGGGTTTGTTGGTGGTGTCCAAGGTGTGGTCACAGTTGTAATGTTTATTTGTAGATTCTTTAAAAGTGACATAAAATCCCAAACCGCGAACACATGATTCTCCATAAACAACTTTATATCCTCTATGGTTTTTAAATTCTCATACAATTTATGTGTTTTTAATTGTGCTCGTAATCCAGAAATCTCTTGTTCTATGTGTTGTATTCTATTCATTTGTAAAATTTAGCCGTGTTTAAAAAAAACCATACACTACAAAGATAAAAAAGATACATATGCAATACATATCCTTAACATTTGTTTGTGTGTTTTTTTTGGTAATATAATTAAGCACTAATGGCCTTAGAGAAGTTTTCTATAGATATTGTGTTTGGTTTGTTTTCTCAAAATACTTTTTCATGATAAGCAGCGAAATAAGCCTCTCGTTTTTTGGGTCTTTAAACTGCTGTACATATACATTTGCATTTTCAATGATTTGTAGTGCTTTGTCTTGATTTTTGATATAGTAGTTTAGCCGCTGTTCAAGGTCTGAGTAATCATCTTTAATTACAATATAATGGACATCTGCCTCAAGTAATCCTTCCATAAACCATGTTTCATATTTTGGCTTAGGCATTACTGCGATAGATTGGGAGGACATTACCCATTTTAAATTACTTGCCACATCATTTCCCTCAAGACATAAAATAAATTTATAGTCAAGTTGCTGGTCTATGGTAAGTCTAGGTAGTTTCCAAAGAGGATTTAAATCATTTGTGTTTACCCTTCCAATATTACACATTGGGTGCTTAAAATATTTTTCTATAAATTTAATTCTATGTGGCTGGCTTTTATGAACCTTACCTCGGCTAACTAGCATGTTCTTTTTCTCTAGAAAGGTTTTTTGTTCCTTTTTTATAAACATAAAGTGCCTCAATTTATTCCATTTAAGAAGTACCGCATTTGAATTATCTTCATTTATGGGCCTACTTTTTACAAAAGTTGGCTGGCTAGGGACTTCTACAATATCACCAAAGAGAAATAATCCTTTTAGTTTTTGATTAAAATACCTGCTGTATTGATACAGATCAAAGAAATATACTTTTGATCCCGGGACTGTTTTGATATCAGATAATTGAATAGGGCTTTTTAAGGTTATGGTATTTGATAATTTGTTGTAGTACTCGACTCTTTTTTGGATAACACCAAGTTGTTCTTTGCTATGTAATTTTTGCGCTAGCTTTTTTTGATAATATGAACTAGGTATGAATTGCCTAATGTAATTAATCAGATAATAGGCAGCCTTATTGTTTTTGTGTTTGTAGCTTACTCTTTTAAGTTCCATTACGCTATTTTTTTAACGGGCTAGTTTTATAAAACAATCTACGGGTTGTTGTTTTATAAAGTCTGTCAATACTTGTAAACCCTTGTAATGATCATAAAAATCAGGATCTGGCTTTATAAAATTAAAATGAGAGTGTCTCCAAAAAGTCATGGCAGATCCTGCGTACACAGTAAAGGCTTGTAGGGCATTAATTTCTATATCTAGTAGTGTAAGCTCTTTTTGATAGCCTTTTAAAAGAGCCCTTACTTTTTCAAAATTAATAGTATTTCCATCTCCACAAATTCCAATAATAGTCATACCAATATCATATACTCTATAGTATTTTACGGCCTCTTCAAAATCCATAATAACTACAGTTTCCTCCAATTCATTTACAATAACATTGTTACTAAAAACATCTGCATGGATGAGCCCTTGTGGGAGTTTTGAGCTTATAAAGGGTTGTATGTACTCAAGATTATCCATAAGCCATGTATCAAACGACGAGTTTGCTGCATATTTTTTTACATTACAAAATTCCTGCTTTCCAAAATTAGCATGATTTTGTAAATACTTTGGCGCTTCTATTTTATGAAGTTTCCCAAGCTGAGATCCTATTAATGTTATTAAGTGATTTGGCAAGTTATCTATTATCGTTCCTTCAACAAAACTTTTTACCATAACAGGTTTCTCTTGCCAAAGGGTAAGCACTTCATTGTCTTGAGTTTTTAAAAGGGTAGAGGTTTCAAAATTATTATGAGCCAGATGTTCCAGTAATTGTGCAAGTTCTGTGGCATTTTTCTCGGTCTTTAATTCACATATTGTGACCACAAGTTTTTCACTATCTGTCTGTACTTGATAGTTTGTGTTTTCTGATCCACCACTTAAAATTTTAAACGAGATGATTTGCTTAACGCCATAGAGAGTTAAAATAGTTTCAACATCTTTTTTTGTTAACGTGGTGTATTGTGCCAATAGTATTTATTTATATGTGTGTTTCTACAGTTAGAAACTAATTGTTTGTTACTCCTGTACTAATACCTGTGTAAGAACCTCATAATAGCGTTGGGCTATAAACATAGCTCCTTTTGTATTGTAATGCACATCGTCGGCAAGCATAGCATCTGTAAAACCCGAGTACATGTCTACAGCTATAACCTGAGAGGTAGTGGTAGATTTATTTTCTACGATAGTTAATATTTCATCTTGTAATTGATTGAAATAATACAAAAGCTCCTCTGTCATGATATTGGAGCGTCCTGGAGCCATTTGTTCTATAATTAGTGTAACATTAGGGTTAACTTCTTGAAGTATATCAACAATATCATTTATATTACTAATAGCCTCATCATAGGAGAGATTTTGTAAGCCATCATTTCCTCCAGGAGAACTAAACAGTACAATATCTGGAGCACCGGTTTGATCAAGGTCATTCTCCAATTGGTCTAAAATGTCTCCAGATGTCCAACCGCCTCTTCCTTGATGATCTGGATCAAAATTAAGGTTTTCTATAACAGGGTAGGAGCCAGGATCATTCTGGGTGCCAATAAAATCAAAAGTCCAATTATTTTCAATTAAACTCTTCCAGGTTTCATACCTAAAGCTCTCATATTGTGGTCTATTGCCTTCAACTCGGGAGGCGCCAAGGGCCATTATTTTATTTATTGTGGTATTGGTATTTGTGTTGGTTTGTTCTATAGGCTCATCACCACACGAGATTAGCCCCATCAATACAAACCCTATAAGTGCCCATATTTTAATTATTCTCATAGTGTATTATTGCTGTCTCTTATACACATCTCCGAGCCCACGAGACAGGCAGAAATCT
>CAJXUG010000171.1:0-4140 GCA_913060785.1 uncultured Flavobacteriaceae bacterium
TATCCTCTTCGTCGGCAGCGTCAGATGTGTATAAGAGACAGATATAAATTATTCTGGGTAGAATATAAACTACAATAAAAAAGGATGGCTAATATAAATAGTATCTTTGCCTTGATTAAATATCTATGTTATACTACTTACTATTTTTAAAATTCTATGGCTTTTAAAAAACTACATCCAGCAATACAAGAGAAATTAACTTCTCTAGAAATTGAAACTCCAACTGCATTTCAAAACAAAAGTATTCCTGTAATAAAAAGCGGCGCTAATGTATTTTGTATTGCTCCAAAAGATAGCGGAAAAACAACAACACTAATACTAACTACGTTACACAAATTAAAGTATCAGGCCTCTGGAAATGCCCCTAGAGCAGTCATTGTAGTAGAAAACACAAAAAGAGTATTAGAGCTGCATGAGGCTTTTTTATTGTTTACAAAACGTAGTTCTTTACGTGTTTATGCTAGCCATGATGAGCTTCATATTGATATGCAAAAATCTGAAATATTTGAAGGCGTAGACATTTTAATTTCTACCCCTAAGATGTTAAATAAGCTATTCTTAGCAAATGGTGTACACACCTCTCAAATAAAATCATTTAGTATCGATGATGCAGCGTTCTTGTCATTAGAATCTGCATATACAGCAATGATGTCTATAACTCAAAGCATTCAAAAATGCCAGTATGTAATCTATACAGAAAACTTACATCCAAAATTAAAACGCTTTGAATCTTATTTCATGGAGTATCCTAAAACAGTTAAAGTATAGTTTATTAAATACATAGCTAAAACATCAAGATAATGATTCCTAAACTACACTACATTTCACAAGGAAATACCCCTAAAGAGCACCTGGATAATATCCAAAAAGCATGTACATCTGGTATAGAATTAGTGCAGTTATCTCTTGATATCACCTCCCAAAAGAAACTTTTAAACTGTGCCTGGCAAGCTAGAGATATTACCGCTCATTTTCAAACTAGATTAATAATTACAGACCATTGTAAAATAGCAAAGGCTGTTAAGGCAGATGGGGTACATTTTTCATCCCTTGGCTCCTTCCCTACCAATGTAAAAACAGATCTTTACTCTTGGCAACTAGTAGCAGGCACTGCAAATACAATACAAGACTGTGAAAAACTGCTAGACAAACAATTAAGTTATATCTATTTAGGGCCTTTTAAAACAAGTGCTAAAGATACTACCCTACCCCTTTTGGGTTTAAAGGGTTACTCGGGTATTACTGCGCTATTAAAAACTGGTACTCCAATAATGGGTTTTGGTGGTGTAACCACTCAAGATGTTACTGCAATACTACAAACAGGTCTTTCTGGTGTTGCTGTATCTGATGCTATTACTAGTGATTTTAATGCCATTAAAACTTTCCATGAGTTACTGAAATCTTCAGCAACGGCAGAACAGCGCTATAGCATGCCTTAGTATCTAGGCAGATATCTAACAGATTTTGGTTGTTGCAAATTAAATAGTGTACCTTGGTATTGTGTTTTAAAACATGTAGATAAAAGGTTTTTTAAATTTTAAAATTATCCTTGTAAATAAACTTTTATGAAATTAAATTTATTGTCTTGTACTTCTCAAAGGCCCGATAAAAGAGCCATTGCTGCCTGTATTGTAGAGATGGCATCTGGAGTTAGCCCATCTTTATCTAATGAGCTTACAGAAATACTATTATTAGGTGATGCTGTTGAGATTGAGGTTCATGACAAAAATACGGCTACTGCCTTAAGAGCATTAAGAAAGTTGGATGTTGATTATGAAATTTTAGAATAACTACACATTCTGCTCACTACCAATCTATAGGGAAATAATCCTTTAAGAATTTACCACACCAATGTTTACCGGTATTAATTCCGTCAATTAAAGGGTCCATAACCCTCGCTGCTCCATCTACAATATCTAATGGTGGCTGAAAATCATGAATTTCCACTTTCTTTTTAGATAATGCCGCTGGGTCTTCATCTGTTACCCAACCTGTATCAACAGCATTCATGTAAATTCCAGATTTAGCAAAGCTTGCCGATGATGTATGAGTAAGCATGTTTAATGCTGCTTTAGCCATATTAGTGTGTGGATGTCTATCTTCTTTTTTAAACCTATGAAACTTACCCTCCATGGCAGAAACATTAATAATATGTTTTTTGCCTGTATTTTCTTTCTTCATAAGGTTAGACAACCTGTTACACAAAACAAAAGGAGCAACAGCATTTACTAGTTGTACCTCTACCATTTCTGTGGTTTCGATTTCTCCAAGGGTAAGGCGCCAACTGTTTGTTGTTCTTAAATCTACTTGTTGTAAATCTGCATCTAGTTTACCTTGAGGAAACACCTCTGCATTTTGTAAGGTATTGTCAAAACTATAAGGAATTTGAGATAATGCTGCAGAGTTGCGAAGTCCAATGCCTGGCTCAGGACCATGCCATGTTACAGGTAACACATTGTTTTTATTTGTTTTTGAGGTTGTAACACTAAGGTCTGAAAGTTCTTGTAAACAGAGCATATGTTCTTTTAATAAAGGCTGAGCTTCTTTTGGTAGCTGGCTAACAGGTAATTTTTCATTTTCCATTAAATGATAATAAAACCCTGATGGTCTTCTCACGGTTTGGGCTGCATTGTTAATTAGAATATCTAATCTATCATATTTCTGTTCTATATAATTACAAAATATCTCAACACTGGGTATGTGCCTTAAATCTAGACCGTGGATATGCAAACGATCATTCCAGGTATTATAATCATCTTCTTTGGAGAATCTAATGGCAGAATCTGCCGGGAAACGTGTGGTGGCTATAACGGTTGCTCCAGATCTAAGCAGCATTAATGTAATATGATATCCAATTTTTAATCTAGATCCTGTAATAACAGCAACTTGATCTTTTAAATCTGTGGTTTGAAAGCGTTTGGCATAATTTAAATCACCACAAGAGGTGCACATGGTATCATAAAAGTGATGTAATTTTGTGTATACTGTTTTACACACATAACAGTTTCGTGGAGATTCCAATTCTAAGGTTTCTTCTAAAACAGAGGCTGCAGCAAGTAATTTTGGAGCAACAAACAATGCTGCATCTCTCGCAGATCTTATACCCGTTGTTTTTCTTGCATGCTTGTCTTTGGCAATCATTTTACGTTTTGCCGCTTTTTTTGCATCCTTTCTTCTTTGCTGATGCTCATCTCTAGTTGGGCGAGACAACTTTCCAGAGGCCTTTAGTAGTGCTGTTCTTTTTTCTGGAGGGAGTTCAAAAAGTTGATTTGTATCGTCAAGTAATTGTTCTAGCGCTGAAATACAAGCATCTATCTCTTGATTAGTGAGTATGTGACTATTCTCTGGTAATTTCTGATCTTCGGGCATATATATGGGTCATTGAGGCACGCTATGTTATTGAATTTATTTTGGGCAATATAACAATACCTCTATCTAGAAATGTTTATAATTTCAATAAATTATATTGTTGAAATTAAAATAGTTTGGTAAAAAGATATACTGATTTATGTGCTATAAATCACAATGCTATTACAACAAATTGTACCTTTATATTTATGACATTAATTGATGTGCTTTCTGCGTTTTCTGGTAGTTGTTTCCTGTTTTATGGCGTGAGCTGTTTGTACTCAACCCATATGAAACAAGAGTTTAATCGCTTTGGAATACCTCAGTATTTAAAATTAACAGGGACACTACAAATTCTTGGAGGCTTGGCATTATTAATCGGGTTTTGGAAATTTCCGCCTCTAGCTTTAATTGGCGCCGCAGGGCTTGCACTGTTAATGCTATTAGGCTCTATAGTTCGCATTAAAATAAAAGACAGCTTCTTGCAATCTAGCCCAGCCTTTGTCTTTGCAATACTAAACAGCTACTTAGCGTATACCTTTTTTAAGGTTATATGGTTTACAGGCCTATAATTGCTAAACAAAACAGTAAAAATAATGCTGCTGGAAATGATTTAATTAGCGCATCTTTTATCTTAATATGCATCAGTATAGATCCTGTAAGCAAAAAACCAAGTACAGAGGCTGCTATAAACTCCAAATCTACAAACCAAATAGATGCGATTAAAGCCAAAGAGAAACCTACTTTTAAAAACCCAACTATATAACACATTGTGCTACCAAGGCCGTAGAT
>CAJXUG010000172.1:0-4098 GCA_913060785.1 uncultured Flavobacteriaceae bacterium
ACGAGATTTCTGCCTGTCTCGTGGGCTCGGAGATGTGTATAAGAGACAGTTGCCATACCTTCCCACATCTCGCCTCCTGTTAAATACAAAGGAATTAACCCTAGTACAGTTGTAAAGGTAGCCAATAAAATAGGCCTAAAACGCTGTAAACAAGCTGTAATAACAGAGTCCTCTTCTTTTCTTTCAAGTACATTTTGTTCTATCTCCATTCTGTCTATCAATACAATTGCATTATTAATTATTATTCCAGCCAGAGCTATCACACCTAAAAAGGGCATAAACCCAAAAGGCTCTTGGAAGCTTAATAAACCAACAACAACTCCTATGATAGCCAAAGGTATTGTGCAATACACCATGATCATTTTTCTGAAGGAGTTAAATTGTATGATTAACAACATCATGATAATAAAACCACATAAAGGTAAATACTTAATAACAGCACCCATGTTTTCTGCTGTATTTTCTGCATCACCACCAAAGGAGTAACTATAACCAGGGTTCCAAGTTTTTGACTGCTCAACTAGCCAAGGTGTAATTTGGGCTGTTATCAATGAGGCATTACCACCCTCACGCAGTTCACTAGAAACTGTTATTGTACGATTAATATCAAGGCGTGTAATTTTGGCATATTGCCAAACCGGAGTTATAGAGGCAACCTGAGAAAAAGGAACTGTTTTACCCGTACTTTGAGAAAAGACATTTAATGTTTCTATAGACTCTAAGGTTTGCTGTTGGCTTGTATCACTTTTCATTACAATAGGTATAGACTTGTCTCCTTCTCTGTATTCACCGGCGGTAAAACCATCTAAAATGGTTTGTAAAGAGGTAGCAATATCTAAACTTGAAACGCCAGCTGTTTGCGCTCTAATTTGATCTATTTCAACAATAAATTTTTTAGTTTTTGGACCCCAATCATCCTTAATGTTTTTGGTTCCAGAAATAGTAGTTAGTTTTAATTTTATCTGCTCAGAAAGTATAGAAAGTTGGTCTGGGTTATCACCGGTCACCTTTATCTCTATTGGAACTCCACCACCACCAGAGGCCAAAGACCCTATTTTAATATCTGCGTTTGCAAAGGTGTTAAAGCAAAAAAGATCTAGTTTATTAATCATGTCCTGATTTGCTTTAAAATTTGATGTGTTTACCAAGATATGTGCATAGCTTGAATTTGCTTCATCTGGCTGGTAGCCTTGATCGTAGGACTCTGGACCTTTTCCTATGTAGGATGACCAATCAACAATACCATCGGGTTTTACATCCGTGGTTTTCAATTCTTTTGATATGTAAGATTCAATCTGCGAAACCACTTGAGTGGTTCGTTCTATTTTTGTGCCAAGTGGTAAATTAATATCTACCGTAATCATATTTCTATCACTATCTGGGAAGAATAAAAATTCAATTTTTGTAAAACCAAACAGGGCGGCTACAAACATTACTACAATGCATAACATTGTTTTTACTTTATTACGTAAAGCTGTTAAAATAAGATTTTTATAACGCAACTTAAGCCATTCAATACCAATATCTATAGCACTTTTTTTAGCATCTTGAGGTTTTACCTTCATAAAAAGGTAAGACAGTAACGTTATAATTGTTAGAGATATTAACCATGAGGATAAAAGCGCTATGGTAATAACCAAGAAAATAGGACCAACAATATCTCCCATTGAAGATTCTGCCAAATAGAAAGACAAAAAAGCAGCTGCTGTTGTGAGGGTTGATATTAAAAGAGGTGTGAATAATTCTTTACAGGCTTGCAGTGCAGCTTCTTTTCTAGAGACTCCCTCCTCTAACTTTACAACTATGGTTTCTGCCACAACAATTCCATTATCAACCATCATCCCAAGGGCCATAATTAAAGCTGCTAAAGACACTTGATTAATACCAATATTCATTAGCCCCATTACCATAAAGGTTGTTACTATTACAATTGGAATTAAAACCGTTATTATTAATCCTGATCTAAAACCTAAAAAGATGAGCATAACCACCAAAACAATTACTACAGATTGTAAGAGATTAATCATAAAAGCATTCACCTTATCATCTATATAAGTATCCATGGAAGAAAGTGTATGAAGCTCTAGACCAACAGGTAGTATAGCTTGCCATTTCTTATGCACAGTTCTCACCTCTTCACCTAAAGCTATAATACTAGCATCATCTTTTAAGGAAACGTGAAGGCTTATTGCATCCATACCATTTACACTTACTTTCTGACTTGGTGGAGAAATATACCCTTTTTCAACCTTTGTGATGTCTTTTAAATATACAAGCTGAGATCCATCTCCTACAGGAATAAGTAGATTTTCTATATCCAAAAGTGAATCAAAATTTCCTGTAGGTTCTAGAACAATGCGTTCATCTTCTATATTAATTTGCCCACCAGAACTTAAAATGTTTTGCGCTGTAATAATTGCACTTAGTTTTTGAGAGGAAAGCCCATATTGTTTTAATCTTGAATCATCAAAAGCCACAAATACCCGCTCATCTTGTTCTCCCCCTATTTCAACCTTGGCTGCATTGTCAAGTTTTATCAAATCATCTTTAATATCATCAACATAGTCTTTCATTTGAGCATAAGAAAAACCATCGCCAGTTACTCCCAATACAATACCAAAAACATCACCAATACCATCGTCATCCAGGTTTGGGACTACAGCACTGGGTAGGCCTTGTATAACATCCAACTTTCTTCTCAACCTGTCCCAAACACTTTGTAATTCTTGCGGAGCAACATCATCTTTAAGTGTTACACTTACTACAGAAATTCCTGTTCTTGAGGTACTTGAGACTTCTTTTAATTCTGGCAACTCTTGTACTACTTTTTCAATCTTATCGGTAACCAACTCCTCTACACGCTCAGGACCAGCACCTGGAAATTGAGAAACAATAGTGGCCACCCTTATTGTTATTGGGGGCATACTATCTCTAGGTAGCGATTGGTACAAGAACACACCCAATAACATAACAGTAGCTAGAGCCATGTATGTAATTCGGTTTTTTTCTATAGAAAACTTTGTAAGATTCATAGTGTTTGATTGCTATTTTTTAATGTCAATATATTTTTTTGTACAATACAAAACCTATTGTATTTTCACCTCTTGGCCATCTAGTAGGGTTTGTAAACCTGCAATAGCTATTTTTTGTCCTGAAATCAAACCTTGCGTTACTTCAAAACCCTGTGAGCTTAAAGATCCAATAGTAATTGCTTGTTTTTTAGCAATGGTTTTCTCACCAGAGGTTTCGATTAAGAAAACAAAATTACCGCCAGCATCTTCACCAACAGATTTTGCAGGAACTACCACTATTTTTTCATTTGGCACCTCACTCCCAAACTCAAAAGCAACTCTAGCTGCCATTCCAGACTTTATCTCTTTTGTTGGGTTAATGATTTTTACTTGTACAGGATAGGTAGATGAATTTATATCAATAGAGGGAGAAACCTCTGTTACAATACCCTCAAATTTTTTATTTTCAAGAGACGAAAAAGTAATAGATACTGGTTTGTTTTCTATAACCTGATTGATTACATTTTCTGGAATACCAAGAGCTATCTCCATGGCTGTGCCGGCATTTAAAATTGCTATGTTTTCTCCAATGGTAACATTTTCATCGATTTCTGCATTTACCTGGGCAATGGTTCCATCTTCTGGAGCATACAAATAGCCGTACCTAACTTGCTCTTTTTGTATGGCAACACTTCTTTTTGCAGATTCATGAGAAGCAACACTGGTTCTGTACTGGTTTTTTGCAGCTTCATAATCACTCAAAGAGGTGCTTCCTTTTTCATATAAAGATCGAACCCTGTTCAAACTTAATTTTGCAGTATTCATTTGAGAGTTTGCAGCGTTTAGAGAAGATAATGCATTTTCATAATTAAGACGTGATTGCACATTATCAAGCTTTGCCAACAATGCTCCTTTTTTAACACGTTGTCCAACTTTTAGTTGAAACTCAGTGATAATTCCTGTATTTCTGAAACTTAAATTTATAACCTTTCCAGTATTTGCTGTTCCACTAAACACACGAGAGGCATCACTTGAGAGACTGTCTCTTATACACATCTCCGAGCCCACGAGACAGGCAGAAATCTCG
>CAJXUG010000173.1:0-4084 GCA_913060785.1 uncultured Flavobacteriaceae bacterium
AGATTTCTGCCTGTCTCGTGGGCTCGGAGATGTGTATAAGAGACAGGTACAGGACAGTTAGGCTTTGCCATTTTTTTTGTTATTGCATTTATAGCTATTATTATTTATAGCTACAGAAAAGATTTGCCCCTACATAAAAAATACTACAAAGGAAGCTATAGAGTGCTGTTAGGGTTTTTAGTATTTATAGCGCTTTTGGTAGCCGCGAAATTTGCGTTAAAGAGCTAAAAAATTTATTTAATATTTTTCAAACATAAAAAAACCCGATGTACTTATGAGCACATCGGGTTTTTACAATATACTATTTGTGTATTAATTTTGTATTGGCAAGTTGCTGTAATTTTTTGCGTATTCTAGCATTTGAGCCTCAAAGCTCTCTGGCTGCAAAATATCAAAACCTATAATTGCTCCTACAGGATCTATAGTTGGAGTTATCATTGGGTTTACAAAACCACTATAAGGAGCAGAAGTAAACTGCTTGTTACGGGCTAAAACTTCTGCATGAATTACTTGGTCTACCTTTACTCCGTAGCCTTCTACCAAAGCCTCTACAGCTGCATAGTCACCCTCACTTTTAATGCGCTGGGCTTCTTTTAATAAAGCGCCAAAAAGACTGTGTAATTTTTCATAGTCATTGATGTTAAAATAAGTTTTACCGTCTTTGGTTACTTTTTCTATTACATTGTCTTTTAATCCTTTTTCATAAACCCAAGCAGAAACCCATTGTCTGTTAACCATGTGGGCCTCTTCTACATCATCCCCTAATTTTAATCTAATGAGTTGTGTCATTAAGCCATTTCTGATGTAACCATCAAAAGCAGCTTTACCCACATTTTCCCAATTATCTACTAGACCCAGCTCTTGAAGCTTTGGGCTGTATAGGTAATATAAACCAACTAAATCTGCGCGGCCTTCTTCTAAGGTAGAAGCATATTTTTTTAAGGTTTCTTTTGTTTCTCCAACACCAGGATTTAACTGCCCAGATGCGTGTCCAATAACTTCATGTAAGGCTGTGTGCAATTTATCTGCTACTTGCCCGTATTGCTTTTCTAAATCATACTCCTGTTGGTCATGCACAAATTCTTGCAGGCGTCCAGAACCTCCAGCATTATTGTAGGCTCCTATGATATTACCAAGTGATACAGACTTACTACCTACAGCCGCGCGTATCCAGTTTGCATTTGGAAGATTTACACCAATAGGTGTACTAGGTGATGCGTCTCCTGCCTCACCGGCAACATCTACAACCTTATAGGTTACCCCTACAACATTGGCTTTTTTATGCTCCTGCATCAATGGAGAGTTGTCCTCAAACCATTGTGCATTTTCTGACAAAACAGCCATTTTTTGTGACATTTCAAAGTCTTTTATTTGCACTACCGTTTCATAAGAACCTCTGTATCCTGCAGGATCGTTGTATACCTCTATAAAACTATTAATATAATCAATATTACCATCGGTAGCAGAGGTCCAGGCAACGTTGTAATCATCCCAAGTTTGCAGATCTCCTGTTTTGTAATACTCTATTAAAAGACCTAGCGCCTCACCTTGGGCCTTGTTTTCTGCAACTGCTTTGGCTTTTTCTAACCAACCAATAATTTTATCTATAGCAGCTCCGTAAAGACCTCCAGATTTGTAAACACGCTCAACGAGTACTCCTTCTTGTTTAACCAGTTGAGAATTTAGCCCATAAGATAAAGGTCTTTTTGGATCTGGAGATATTTTTGCTTTGTAGAAATTCTCTACATCTGCAGTAGTTACACCAGGACCGTAGAAATTAACCGCAGATAAAAGCACGTTGTCTACATCTTTGGTTAAGTTCACTTTTTTAGCATCTTTATCATTAAACAACACTGCAAAGGCGTCACTATTAAGAGTAGCTCCAGTATCTGTTAGTAAAGATTGCAGGTAATCTGCAGAAAAAGCAGGTTTCATTTTAGCGTTAGAATAGTGATGGTGTATTCCATTTGCAAACCAAACTCGCTTCATATAAGTTTCAAAATTTGCCCAATCCTGGCTTTGTTTATCTCCCTTGTAGGTGGTGTATATTTGTTCAAGTGCCTTACGTATGGCAAGATTGTGACGGTAGTTTTGATCCCAGATTATATCACGTCCTTCTAGACCTGCTTGAGTGAGATAGTACACTAATTTTTGTTCTTTTAGGGTCAAGTTATCCCAGCTTGGTATTTGATACCGTAGTATTTTAATATCTTCAAACTGTGTGACGTTGTAATCAAATTTTTCTGGAGTTTCGTTTTTAGTTTCATCGCAAGAAAAAAATAGCAATGAAGCAAAAGCTGCAACAAGTAAAGTATATTTCATGGTTTTAGGTTTTATTTCCACAAATATATCAAAATAATTAGCAGGGCTAGCACCAATTTTTGAGACCAATTTTTAAGACTATGCAGTAAGTAATAATATTTTAAACTTTCAAACAAACAATTCAGTAGTCTGTAATATAGTTGTCAAGTTGCTTGAAATACGTGTTATAAAAAATAATATATCTTTACAGGGTAAACAAGTGTTATAAATGAAAAATGTTCTCTTAGTGTTTTTAGGTGGTGGGCTTGGCAGTAGCCTGAGATACTTTATTTCTAAATACCTAAACCAACTAGAAAACAGCATTGCTCTTGGTACATTTACAGTGAACATATTAGGCTCACTACTCATTGGTATTATCATGGGGTTTGCCTTAAAAAATGACACTCCATCTAGCACATTAACACTACTAGTAGCTACAGGATTTTGTGGAGGTTTCACCACCTTTTCTGCATTTGCCCTAGAAAACTACCAACTTTTAAAAACAGGAGACATTACAAACTTTATTGTCTATACCCTTGGTAGTGTAGCCCTTGGTATTGTTGCCGTTTTTATTGGAATTTGGCTTGTAAAATCATAGCATAAAAACAGTACGCATTTAATGCTCAAAGGCTTTTACACCTGCCTCTACCCTAACTAAAAGATCATTCTCTTTGGGAGGTATCGGGCAAGAATAAGCACTGTTATAAGCGCAGTATGGGTTGTAGGCTTTGTTAAAATCTAGCACAATAGTATCTCCCTTGGGTATTGTAGTATCCAAAAAACGCCCACCTCCATAACTTCCATCACCACTTGTAAGATCTGTAAAGGGTAAAAATAAATAGTCTATATACTCTGGGTCCTGTGAGATAGGGAGGCTTTGATACACGTTTAATTGTAATCCAACTCCATCAATGGTAAAATAAACTTCCCCATATTTTACATACTTTGGGGTTCTATCTGTGGTGGTAGGCATTAAAAAAGGAAGTTCATTTGGGGTTGCTGTAAAGCTTGCAGTAACCCTAAACTTGAGATCAATGGGATAAAAATCAAGGGCTGTAAACTCTTTTAAATCTTGGGGAGTAAGAATGCTAGTTTGCGCATCTGCAAAGATTTTATTTTCATGTTGTTGATAGGCAACAGCCTCTAAAAATTCTGGGGTGTTATCTTGAGAAAACACAACACAGGTAATTAAAAGTAAAACGTAGAAATTATATTTCATCACAGCATGTTTTAGTAAATATATAAAATAGTAATACACCTAGGCCAGCCATAAGCCTTTATCTATTTGGCTGTTTTTTATCCAAAGATTTAATTGGGTTATGCGCTACCACATGTGATAGTACAATTTGTGTTTTTGTTTCTCCATACACAATAAGCTCATCAATAAAACCCTCAAGCTGTTTTTGATTTTTTAAAACAACCTCCATCACTATATTTTCATTGCCGGTAATGCGGTAACAATTAATAACCTGGTCATAGGTTTTTACTTTTGTTAAAAAGGGCTTTAACTTACCCATAAAAGCCCGCAAGGTAATGATGGCTTTGAGCTGGTACTCTGCGCTAAATGGAGAAACAATTGTTTTATAACCAAGTATCAAACCAGCATCTTCCATTTTTTTAATGCGTTCACTCACCGCAGGTGAGCTTATACCAACTTTTCTGCCAATAGCAGCATTAGAAATCCTAGCATTTTGCTGTAATAAATTTAATATGTTCCAGTTTAAAGAATCTATATACCTGTCTCTTATACACATCTCCGAGCCCACGAGACAGGCAGAAATCT
>CAJXUG010000174.1:0-4080 GCA_913060785.1 uncultured Flavobacteriaceae bacterium
GAGATTTCTGCCTGTCTCGTGGGCTCGGAGATGTGTATAAGAGACAGGTATAATGTATAACACAAAACGCTTATATCTATGAGAAGGATTGTTGTATTTGTTTTTATATTTTGTTTTTCTGTAGGTGCTCTTTTCGCCCAACAAATCAACCAAAAAGATGCCAATGGTCTGCGCCAAGGACTCTGGAAAAAGCAGTACCCAGACTCTCAGCAGCTGCGCTACCAAGGTAGCTTTGTAGATGATAAGGAAGTGGGTATCTTTTCTTTTTATTGTGAAACTTGCGGAGAGCAACCCTTTTGTGTCAAAGAGTTTTCTCCAAATGCTCCAACTCAGGTTCGGTATTATACAAAAAATGGAGATTTAGTAAGTAAGGGTGCTATGAGAGGTAAGCAGCGTATTGGTTTGTGGCTTATTTTTCATGAAAGTTCCCAAAAAGTAATAACTAGAGAGTTTTATGTATCTGGTAAACTCCACGGAGAAATTACAACCTATTATCTTTCCGGAGAAATAATTGAAACAACTACATATCTCAATGGTCTTAAACAAGGAAAGAGTTCTTATTACGCTCCAGATGGCGTTAAATTAAAAGAGCTGTCTTACAAAAATGATTTGTTAGACGGTCCTGCGGCCTATTATTCTCACACTGGTAAACTTACCATGAAGGGAGATTATAAAAATGGGATGCATCATGGTGTTTGGAATTATTATAAGGACGGAAGGTTTCTATTGAGTGAAACTTTTCCAAAGCCAGAAAATAAAAACTAGTAATAGATTATAGGTAAAACCTGCCTAGATATTTAAAAACAGAAAATGAAACGTGTTGTTGTTGGTCTTAGTGGGGGAGTAGACTCTAGTGTTGCTGCGTATCTTTTGAAACAGCAAGGCTATGAGGTTATTGGCCTTTTTATGAAAAACTGGCACGATGATTCTGTAACTATTAGTCAAGAGTGTCCTTGGCTTGAAGATAGCAACGATGCCATGTTAGTGGCTCAAAAATTAAACATACCTTTTCAAACAGTAGATTTAAGTGAGCAATACCAAGAGCGTATTGTTGACTATATGTTTAGAGAGTATAAAATGGGTAGAACCCCAAATCCAGATGTACTTTGTAATCGTGAAATAAAGTTTGACGTGTTTATGAAAATAGCCCTTGATTTGGGCGCAGATTATGTAGCAACAGGTCATTATTGTAGAAAAGCCACTCAAAGTATTGATGGCAAAGATGTTTATAGTTTGTTATCTGGTAAAGATGCTAATAAAGACCAGAGTTATTTTTTATGTCAGTTATCTCAAGGACAATTGGCAAAAACATTGTTTCCTATTGGCGAAATACTAAAGCCAGATGTTCGTAAAATTGCAGCCCAGCAAGATTTAATAACCGCAGATAAAAGAGATTCTCAAGGTCTTTGTTTTATTGGAAAAGTTCGCTTGCCAGAATTTCTGCAACAACAATTAGCGCCCAAAAAAGGAGCTATAATTGAAGTGTCCTTAGAAAACCAAAAATATAAAAATACACCTGCTAGCTTCACATCTGAGACACAAAGGCTACAACACTTGTCAACTAAAATAACTTACAGTATTGAAGATGGTAAAAAAGTTGGAACCCATCAAGGAGCGCATTATTTTACAAATGGGCAGCGTAAGGGGCTTGCCGTTGGAGGCACCAAAGAACCATTGTTTGTTATAGCCACAGATGTGGATGAAAATGTTATATATACCGGGCAAGGTAAAGATCATCCAGGGTTATACCGTAGGGGCTTGTTTGTAAAACAAGATGAAATTCATTGGATACGGGAAGATCTCACTCTCAACAATGGTGATACACTCTGTGTTATGGCCAGAATTAGGTACAGGCAAAAGCTAGAAAAGGCAACGCTTCATAAAACAGCATTGGGTATGTATGTTATTTTTGAAACACCGCAGTCTGCCATTACTCAGGGTCAGTTTGTTGCCTGGTATGATGCAGACGAATGTTTGGGTAGTGGTGTTATTTCTTAAGTCAAATATGTCGTATCTTTAGAAGGCTTATTTTTTATTAGAAATTGCTCCTATCAAACAATAAAAACCATGCTATGAAAAAAACCGTATTACTTCTTTCTTTTTTGTTTTTTCAGGGTATTACTGCATACTCACAACAAGATGCCTTGGTTTTTTTTGAAGACAAAGAAAACGTAGAGGCGGCCTTAGAAAATCCTATTTCTATTTTAACTCAAAAAGCAATAGATAGAAAACTGTTGCATAACACACCTATAGACGCAAGAGATGTTCCTGTTAATGAGGCCTATATAACAGCTGTTAAAAACATCTTTGGTATTACTGTTTTCGCAAAATCTAAATGGATGAACTGTGTGTATGTTAGGGGAGATTTGGAAAACCTTGAGACCCTTGAAGCATTAGCCTTTGTTAGCCATGTAGAGTTTGCAGACAAGAGCTTAAATCTAGGCCCAATTATTGGTAGCAATTTTGAGGATAAATTTTTCATAGAAAATCAAACCAAAAGTATTGTGTATGATTATGGCGCGGCTACCAATCAAGTAGAGATGATTGCAGCAAATTTTTTACACCAGCAAGATTTTACGGGAACTGACATTGATATTGCTGTTTTGGACAGTGGTTTTCCAGGGGTATTAACAAACCCAGCTTTTGAAACGTTGAGAGACCAGGGAAGGCTTTTAGGTACCTATAATTTTATAACCAGAGAAGAAACTGCAGATGCTCCAAGTTCTCACGGGTCAAAAACCTTTAGTGATATTGGAGGCTATTTAGAAAACGAATTTGTTGGCACCGCACCAGGCGCCTCTTTTTATCTCTATGTTACAGAAGATGTAACCCAAGAAAACCCAGTTGAGGAGGCTTGGTGGGTAGAAGCCCTAGAACGTGCAGATAGCCTTGGAGTTAGAATTGTTAATACCTCCTTAGGGTATCAAGACTATGACAACCCGGCCTACACCCACTCTTATGAAGATTTAGACGGCTTTACAACCATTGCTGCAAGGGGAGCCAATCATGCCTTTGATAAAGGAATGTTGTTATTAACCTCTGCCGGTAATGATGGCCAATCTTTTGGTTTTGTAGCAACTCCTGCAGATGCTCCAGGATGCTTTAGTATTGGCGCTGTAGACCAAGAGGGAGTGTATGCTGGTTTTAGCTCTTTTGGCCCTAACAGCTCAGGACTTAGAAAACCAGATGTAATGGCGCAAGGTGTTTCTGCAGCTGTAGTAGATCAAAATGGCGCTGTAGATTTTAATAGCGGTACTTCTTTTAGCTCCCCAATTATGGCAGGAGCTATTGCTAGTTTATGGCAATCAAGACCAGAGGCTACCAATGCACAAATAATGCAAATAGTAAGAGCCTCAGCTCATTTGTTTGACAACCCAACAGATCTTATGGGGTACGGAATACCAAATTTCGAAATAGCCTATAATGCACTTCAAATTCTTGGAGCTCAAGCTCAGTTTTTAGACATTCAGTTTGCCATGTATCCAAACCCTGCCCGAGATGTTGTTTCTTTTAATATACCCTCTGGTATAGATAGCGCAGTGGTTAGTGTCTTTACAACTGCTGGGCAACAGGTGTTTTCTTCAGAAATAACCCCGCAACAAAACACCTTAGATATCTCTGGTGTAGCGCCAGGGATTTACATCACAAAGGTTGTATCTGGTGGAATTAAAAATTCTTTTAAACTGATAAAAAAATAGTGGAAAATAGAATCACAAAACTTTTTAAAATCCAATACCCACTCATTCAAGCAGGTATGATTTGGAATAGCGGTTGGAAACTAGCAAGCGCTGTAAGCAATGCGGGCGGCCTTGGTATTATTGGCGCAGGATCCATGTATCCAGATGTATTACAAGAACATATTACAAAATGTAAGGCGGCTACCTTAAAACCATTTGGGGTGAACGTGCCTATGTTGTATCCTAACATTGAAGAAATTATTGAAATCATTATTAAAGAAAAAATCCCTATCGTTTTTACATCAGCTGGAAATCCTAAAACCCATACTGCGCGTTTAAAACAGCACGGTATTACAGCTGTCTCTTATACACATCTCCGAGCCCACGAGACAGGCAGAAATCT
>CAJXUG010000175.1:0-3922 GCA_913060785.1 uncultured Flavobacteriaceae bacterium
ATATTAATTTTCTCACAAAATGACTGTTCAGATGCTATTGAAGTGTGTGGAAATGGTGGATATCAAGATTTAACAGCTATTGGTGTTGGTATCCAAGAATTAAACGGTTCAAATACTTGCAGTAGTCAGGAAAATAATAGTTTATGGTTTAAAGCAAGTATTAATACAGCAGGTAATTTAGGTTTTACACTAACACCTACCTTTGCAGATGGAACTACAAATACAGATTTATCTGTAGATTTTGATTTTTTTCTTTTTGGGCCTAATGTTGATTGTGGAAATATAGGTCAAGCAATTCGATGTTCTACTACCAACCCCGTAGCAGCTGGATCATCAAGTAATTTAACCGGAATGAATACAACCGAAACTGATACAGCTGAGGGTCCTGGTCCAGGGGGAAATAATTTTGTAAGTGATATAGATGTTTTAGCAGGAGAATCGTATTTTCTAGTCATTGATAGACCTATTGGAACAAGTAACTTTAAAATAGATTGGATAGGGTCAGCTACTTTTAATGACCCCCCAACAGCTACACCTCCAAGCATAGGTGAAGTTTACGATCAAATAGTATGTGATACTGATGGGGTAATTGATAATAGTTCAGTTTTTGATTTAACCCTTAACGAAGGCTCCTTACTAAATGGACAGACAAATATTTTAACAAGCTACCATACAAGTATTAATGATGCTATAACAAATGAAAACCCTATTGCCGATCCCATAAATTTTATAAATACATCATCTCCTCAAGACATATATGTTAGGCTTACAGACCAAACCACTTTTTGTTTTGATACAACAGATTTTCAATTATTAGTTCCAACACAGCCTACTGCCAACACTCCAAATGCTTATGAAGTATGTGATGATCTAAGTGCAGATGGTTACTATTCCAATTTTTTATTAAACTCTAAAGATTCAGAAGTATTAATAACTCAAGACCAAACTCTTTTTAACATTAGTTATCATCTGACATTCAACGATGCCGATAACAATATGGCTCCTTTAGATAAAGAAAATCCTTACACGAATATCAGCCAAAATACACAAACTATTTTTGTAAGAATAGAAAATAAAACTCAAACTGATTGTTATGAAATTACTTCTTTTGATTTAGTTATTAATTCTCTACCTGTGGTGAATAACCTAATAAACATAGAAGAATGTGATATTGATGGAGATGCTACTGTTGTTTTTGACTTAAGCGTTAATACTAACGAATCTCTTGGTTTACAAATAAATACAACTGTTTCATATTTCATCTCAGAAATAGATGCCCAATCTAATAATGCTCCTTTAATTAACCCTAGTGCTTTCACAAACACTTCAAGCCCTCAAACAATTTATATTCGTTTAAGTGATAATAATTCAGGATGTTTTATAGTTTCTAATTTTACAATTAGTGCTACAAGCTTACCCGTTCCAGTACAACCCATAGATTATGAAATTTGTGATGATAATTCAGACGGAGATGATACCAATGGATTTATTCAAAACTTTTTATTATCATCAAAAGATAACGAGATTTTAGGCTCATTAGACGCTTCTCAATATACTATTTCGTACCACACATCGCTTATTGGAGCACAAACCAATAATTCAACTGATGTAATAAATAAATTCAATCCTTACTCTAACACATCAATAAATTCACAACAAGTATTTGTTAGAGTAGAAAACATAGACAATACCGCTTGTAATGATACCAGCATTTCGTTTAATTTGGTTGTAAGTTCCTTACCTGTTATTTCATCTCCTGTAGAACTTAAACAATGTGATGATGATACCGATGGTTTTTCATTTTTTAATTTAAATGAAGCTGCTTCAGATATCTCTACCAATTATTTTAATGAAACATTTGTTTTTTATCCAAGGTTTTTAGATGCAGATAATGGCACAAATGCATATACTCCTGCTGAAGCGTTGGCTTTTAGAAACAGAACAGTTACTACAGATACTGTTTGGGCTAGAGCTATTTCTGGGTTTGGATGTTATAGAATTGCTCAGGTAAATATCATTGTCTCAACCACGGGTCTTCCAACTACGTTTCAACGTAGTTTTACCCTTTGTGATGACTTCTTAGATATTGATGGAAATGATACCATTAATAATGATGATACTGATGGAGTTACTGCTTTTAATTTTAGCTCAGTGACTGCAGAAGTTAGAGCCTTGTTTCCTGCAAGTCAGCAATTAACGATTACCTACTATAGAAACCAAGCAAATGCCTTAGCAGAAGTGGATGCTATTACAGATACTGCCAACTATCGTAATATTGGCTATCCTAACACCCAACAAATTTATATTAGAGTAGATAGTGATCTAGACAACGATTGCTTAGGGTTTGGGCCCTTTATTACGTTAACTGTAGACCCTGTTCCAACGGCAGACCCAGTAACTAATCTTATTCTTTGTGATAATGGCGATGATGGTGATTTTTTTAACGGAATTGTACAAACCTTTAATTTAGAATCTCAAACACCTATTATTCTTGGTACGCAAGATCCTTTAAACTTTATAGTTACCTATCATACCTCAGATACAGATGCGCTTTCTGGAGCGAATCAAATTATAAATACTTCTATGTATGAAAACATCATACCTAACCTAGAAACTATCTATGTAAGAGTTGCAAACAATACAACTACATGTTTTATCAATCATACCTCTTTTGATTTGATTGTAAATGAATTACCAATTGCCAATTTTGTAGATGATTTAGAGGTGTGTGATGACAATACAGATGGGTCTGCACAAAATGGGTTCTCGCAAAGTTTTGATCTTAATTTGCAAACTGATGGAATTCTTGGCACGCAAGACCCTACTCAGTTTAGTGTTACCTACCATGCTAGTTTAACAAACGCACAAGCTGGAATTTTACCACTAGGAAGTCCGTTTTCTAATTCGGTACCTTTCTCTCAGATTATCTATGCCCGTGTGTATAATTCTCTTACAGGGTGTGCCAATGGTATTTCAAATTTTAATGCCATTGTAAATCCTGAACCTACCACAGAAAATGTGTCTAATCTATCTTTCTGTGATGACGATCTAGATGGAGATGACACCAATGGTTTTGTACAAAACATAGATCTAGATAGCCAGATAACAGCTATTTTAGGGCCTTTACAAGACCCAGATGACTTTACAGTTACCTTTTATGAAACACAAGCAGATGCTTCTGCAGGAACCGATGCTTTGTCTAGTCCGTACACAAATACAACTGCAGATCAGCAAACCATCTTTGTAAGAGTGGTAAATGATGATACCCTGTGTGTGAATGATGATTTTACCTTTGATGTGATTGTAAATCCGCTACCTAAGTTTACCGTAACCTCTCCTCAAATTGTATGTTTAAGTGGCCCGCCACTTACCTTATTTGTAGAGAACCCAGCTGCAGTGTATGATTATGTTTGGACAGCCCCAAATGGAAATGAATCTTTTGGTTCTCAGATAACCATAGAATCTGGAGGTCTTTATACCGTTATGGCAACAACTACCAATGGTACTTTATGTGCTAGAACTAGAGAGATACAAGTAAATGAATCTATTGTGGCAACCATTACCGATGCCGATGTAACGATAGTAGATGACTCTGATAATAATTCTATTAGTATAGATCCAACAAATTTGGGTATTGGAGATTATCAGTATGCTTTAATTAACGAAGATGGAAACCAAACTTCGTTTCAAGACATTCCCTTGTTTGAGAATCTAGCAGGTGGGTTTTACACTATTGTGGTAGAAGATAAAAATGGCTGTAGACCCAATGCAACACTAGAGGTCTCTGTGATAGAATATCCAAAGTTCTTTACACCAAACAATGATGGTATTAATGATACATGGGCTATTAAAGGGGCAAACTCTACGTTCTACCCTAACGCTCAAATAAACATCTTTAATAGATTTGGAAAAGTAGTGGCAC
>CAJXUG010000176.1:0-3912 GCA_913060785.1 uncultured Flavobacteriaceae bacterium
TTTATTGAGCCTCGAGACCCTCAAGCTAAACATGCAATAAAAAAACCGAAAATTCAACAGCAAAAGGTTTTTTTTTTTACAAATTTGTTCACATATTTGTTGTTCAAGAAAGTTCGAGCGCTATTTTAACAATTCCATGTGTCAATATTTTTTTGAGACAGTTAAAATAAAAAGATTAACCAACAAAATACCCTCTAAAAAAACTATGAATAATACTTCTGCAATTGTATGGAATAATTGTCTCTCATTTATTGAAGATAATATTACCCAGCAAGCCTATAAAACATGGTTCGAACCAATAAAAGCAGTAAAGCTATGTGACAATGCATTGAGTATTCAAGTTCCTAGTAAATTTTTTTATGAGTGGTTAGAGGAACACTACGTAAAATTATTAAAAGTTGCCTTAACAAAAGAATTAGGCCCAACTGCCAAGTTGGTGTATGTTATTAGGATGGAAAACACCTACGGGAACAAGCAGCCTTTTACAGAAAGAATTCCAAGTTCAAATAGAAGTAACAACCAAGGATCACAAAATGTGGATGTTCCCCTTAAGAACAAAAGCCCAGAGCTTAAAAATCCATTTGTAATCCCTGGTATTAGAAATGTAAAAATAGAATCTCAATTAAACCCAAGCTATAATTTTGAAAATTTCTTGGAAGGAGAATCAAACCGACTGGCTAGATCTGCAGGTATTGCAGTTGCAAACAAACCAGGAGGAACGTCTTTCAATCCGCTATTGGTATTTGGAAGTGTTGGCCTTGGTAAAACTCATTTAGCGCACGCTATCGGGGTTGACATAAAAGATAAGTATCCAGAAAAAACGGTTCTTTACATCTCAGCAGAGAAATTTGTACAACAATACAGTGAATCTGTAAAGAAAAATAACAGAAACGATTTTATTCACTTCTACCAAGTGATTGATGTTTTGATTGTTGATGATATCCAATTACTCTCTGGTAAGGCAGGAACTCAAGATGTGTTTTTCCACATATTTAACCACCTACATCAAAACGGAAAGCAAGTTATATTAACAAGTGACAAAGCACCCGTTGATATGATAGACATAGAGCAAAGACTACTCTCTCGCTTTAAGTGGGGTTTATCTGCAGAGCTTAACCACCCAGATTGTGAAACGCGCATTGCTATTATCAAAAACAAATTATATAGAGACGGTGTAGAAATGCCAGAAGATATCGTTGAGTTTTTAGCAAACAACATCAAAACAAATATTAGAGAATTAGAAGGTGCCATTATATCACTAATAGCTCATTCTTCTTTCAATAAAAAAGAAATTACCATAGATCTTGCAAAAAAGATTGTAGACAACTACGTTAAGCATACAAAACGTGAGGTATCCATAGACTACATACAAAAAGTAGTAAGCGATTATTTCCAGATGGATGTAGAAACACTACAATCCAAAACAAGAAAACGTCACATCGTTCAGGCTAGACAACTGGCCATGTTTTTTGCAAAAAAATTCACTAAGGCATCACTTGCCTCTATTGGATCTCAGATAGGACAACGAGATCATGCCACAGTACTACATGCTTGTAAAACCGTTGATAATCTATCCAGCACAGATAAACAGTTTAGAAAATATGTGGAAGACTTGCAAAAGAAACTTACACTGTAAAGTATCAAATCCTGCCAATGGCGGGATTTTTTATTCCCCAATTTTAAAAAGCATTTAAAACAGCATTCATTGAAAACTAAAATACTTATGGTTTGTCTGGGCAATATTTGCCGATCACCTCTAGCACATGGTATTTTAGAGGACATGTTAGATTCAAATAAATTTGAGGTGCAATCTGCCGGGACAGGAGCTTGGCATGTGGGCAACAAACCAGACCCAAGAAGTATTGAGGTTGCTGCAAAAAATAACATTGACATATCCCACCAAAGAGCAAAACAGTTTTCTACCTATGATTATGAAATCTATGATCACATCTTTGTGATGGACAAAGCTAACTATAGAGATGTTATTAAATTAGCCAAAACACCCCAAGAGAAACAAAAAGTATCTTTGATACTAAAGAGCATATACCCTGGAGATAACAAAGAAGTCCCAGACCCATACTATGGTGGCGAAAGCGGCTTTGAAGAGGTATTTAAGATGCTACATAAAGCCTGTGAGAAAATTGTGAGTAACCCTGCCTTTAGGTAATCATTAATTTTTGTTACTTTGATTAAAATAAATAGATATGAAAAACACACTGCTTCTTATTAGCGCATTTTTTTGTTTAAATGCATTCTCACAAACAATAGAATTAGAAGATTTTGCGGATGGATTTTCTAGCCCACTAGCCCTCAAAAATGCCGGAGATGAAAGGCTCTTTGTATTAGAACAAGGTGGGGTTATCAAAATAGTAGATTTAAACGGAGTGGTAAACCCCATTCCATTTCTTGACATACAATCTATAGTAAATGCTGGTGGTGAAAGAGGTTTACTGGGTTTGGCGTTTCATCCAGAGTATCAAACCAATGGTAGATTTTTTGTACACTACTCAAATAGTAGTGGAGATACACAAATTTCTGAGTTTTCTGTAAGCACTTCAAATCCAGATATTGCAGATCCAAACTCAGAAGTAATGATTCTAACAGTTTCGCAACCTTTCTCAAACCACAATGGAGGGACCATTGCTTTTGGACCCCAAGATGGCTACCTCTATATTGGCCTTGGTGATGGTGGAGGCGGTGGTGACACAGATAACAATGCCCAAAACCCTACCCTTCTTATTGGAAAATTACTAAGAATTGACATAGACACCCAAAGTGGTGGCAACAATTATGGCATCCCCTCAGACAACCCATTTATGGGTGACCCAAACACAAGAGATGAAATTTGGGCCACAGGCCTAAGAAACCCCTTTAGATTTACCATGGACCCCGAAACAAATAGTATCTGGATTGGAGATGTTGGGCAAAATGCTAGAGAAGAGGTAAATAGAGCAAGTTTAAGCCAGGCAGGTTTAAATTATGGGTGGAGATGCTATGAAGGTAATGCTCCTTTTAACACCTCAGGATGCCCAGATGAGAGTGAGTTAACATTCCCGGTTTTTGATTACAGTTGGAATGGAGGAGGCTCTGTAATTGGAGGATATGTATACAGAGGCTCAGAATGGGCTGATCTTTATGATCAATATATTTTTGCTGATATTGATGGTATGATTTCTACACTAGACATTGAAAGTCTTAGTTATATAAATCAAGGACAATTTCCTGGCACCTGGGTTGGTTTTGGTGAAGACATTTACAGAGACTATTATATTGTAAATCTTGGCGGAAGTATTTCAAAAATAAAGGGTACTGTTCCTGAAATGAATATATCAGAAAATCAAAGCAACAACATTATAATATATCCAAACCCAGCCAACGATATTGTGAGTATCAAACTACAAACACAGGTAATGGAACATCTTAAAATTTCGGATATAAAAGGGAGTATTTTGTATGCTGAAACGCTACAATCAAACCAAAAACAGCTAAACACTTCAAGTTTTGCCAAAGGGATGTATTTTATAACTATAACGACCAAACAGGGAGCTAAATTTGTAAAAAAATTAATGATTAAATAAGTAATGAAAACCCTAAAAGGAAATCTATACCTCATACCCTGTACACTTGGAGAAACTTCTCCACTAGAGGTACTTCCTCTTTTGGTAAAAAAAGCAGTTGAAAACATTGATTACTATATTGTTGAGCATGAAAAAAATGCCCGCAGATTCATTAAAGCAGTAGCTAGTAAAAAATCACAAAGTAGTCTACACATAGAAGAAATAAACAAGTTTACAAAGCCCCAGGACATACCTCAAATGCTGGAGCCATGCCTTAAAGGGCTGGATGTTGGCGTAATCTCTGATGCCTGTCTCTTATACACATCTCCGAGCCCACGAGACAGGCAGAAATCTC
>CAJXUG010000177.1:0-3893 GCA_913060785.1 uncultured Flavobacteriaceae bacterium
GATGTGTATAAGAGACAGACATAATTTACTTAAAAAAAAGCAGATTTATAAAAAATGATTTTAAAAATGACCCCATTTTGTAGTAAAACAAATTTGAAGGTTGGCTTGTTGGTTTTTGACTGGGTTTTTTTAAACTATAGTAAAAAATGTACTAAGATATTGAGCCGGCTACCTTTTCTAGTTCTTGGTACCAATGGATGCCAAATTTTCTAACAAGGGCTTCTTTTACAAATTTATACACGGGCACTTTAAGCTCATTTCCTAGGGTACAGGCATCATCACAAATAGGCCATTTGTGATAATTTACCGCAGAAAACTCACTGTAATCTTGTACTCTAACAGGATATAAATGACATGAAATAGGCTTTTTAAAATCTATAACTCCTGCATTATAGGCATCTTCTATGCCGCACCCTGCAGTGCCGTTTTCAGAAAAAGTAACATAGGCACATTCTTTTTGGTTTACCAGAGGGGTTTCCAGCTCGTTTGTAGTGCTAAGCACGTGCGTGCCCTGCTTATCTATGGCAGCAATACCCTCTGGGCGTAAAAATGGTTTTACCTTTGGGTAGATGTCTTTTAAGATAGCAACTTCATCCTTGGTAACGGGAGCTCCAGCAGCGCCAGAGATGCAACACTCGCCCTTACAGGCTCCTAAATTACAGACAAAGTCTTTTTCTATGATATCCTCAGATACGATGGTTTTTCCTAGTTGAAACATGCCCGCAAATATACATGTTTTAATAGGGGCTTGTCAAAAATTAAGCTCCAGGATGACATAATGCTGCAAAAAACCATGCGCTAGTTTTTAAATTACTAATTTTGCACCCTAAAGATAGGTGTTATGAGTTTTAATTTTAAAGAAATTGCCACGGCAACAATGGTATTGTTTGCCGTTATAGACATTGTTGGTAGTATTCCTATCATTATTTCTTTGCGTGAGAAAAACGGTACCATTAAAAGCGGAAGAGCCTCTATTATTGCGGCCTTTGTGCTTATTATTTTCTTGTTTATTGGAGAAGAAATTTTAAACCTTATTGGTATTAATGTAAATGAGTTTGCGGTGGCAGGATCGCTTATCTTATTTTTTATTGCCCTAGAGATGGTCTTGGGCGTTACTTTATTTAAACAAGATGAGTCTAACCTGGAGATGGCAACGGTGTTTCCAATAGCCTTCCCTATTGTGGCTGGTCCTGGAAGTTTAACAACCTTATTATCTTTGCGCGCAGAATACGCCTTAGAGAATATCATTATTGCCATTTTGGTAAATGTGGTCGTGGTTTTTGTTGTCCTGAAAACCTCCAATAAACTTCAAGGCTTTCTGGGTAAAAACGGAATTAAGATTATTGAGAAAGTATTTGGTGTAATTTTACTTGCCATTGCAGTAAAACTATTTACCTCAAATATTCAAGAATTATTCAATTAACCCTATTTTTGTAGCAACATAATACCCGCAGATTTCATGAAAATTTTCATTTATATATTACTAGCTATTTCTATTTTTATGTTGGTCTTTAACATCACAAACATAGATTTTTCTGCACCCTTTGAAAAAGATAGTACCACAGCAGCTATTTGTACTCTAGCAGCAGCCTGCGTAAGTATGATGCTAAGTATTTTATTGGTGTCTAAGAAAATTTCAGAAAAAGTAAGACAGCAAAACTAGTTTTACTGATCTGTAACAGCAGGCCTTTGTTGTAGTTCCAACACTTTTTTAATCATAGGGTCTTGCTGGTTTAAAATCATCTCAAAGGCCTGTGTGCCGTATAACTGCCTGGCCAGGGTTGCTTTAATAACTAATTTAAGACGGGGGGTGTAGCCTTTAAAAGTATCAAGCTGTGTGATGTTTGCATAGCTTAAAAAAGCCTGTAATGTAGCCTTAGAAACCGTGTAATTATCAATAAAATCTTTCTGGGTTTGCCCTTTAAAATCTTGGCGGTGGGTGTCTAGGTACTCAAAGGCAAAATAACTCATAAAGCCATTGTTTGAGATATAACTAATGGCCTGATTTTCTTGAGTGGTATCTTTACCCACAAACACATCTGGGATAATCCCTCCCCCGCCGTATACTACCTTTCCTTTTGGAGTAACAAAACGCAAAGAATCATTAACTACGATACTGTCTAGACTTTGCAGCTCACCGTTTACATACCTAGACTCATACTCACTGTAATAGGCGTCGTTGCCTTTATCGTAGGGTTTTTGGATAGATCTACCTGTTGGGGTGTAATATCTAGCAATGGTAAGACGCACGGCGCTACCATCTCCAAGGGCCATCTCGCGCTGCACAAGTCCTTTACCAAAAGAGCGGCGGCCAATGATAACTCCTTTGTCGTTGTCTTGCAGGGCGCCTGCCACAATTTCGCTGGCAGAGGCAGAGTTCTCGTTAATTAACACATATAGGCTACCGGTTTTAAAGCTGCCTTTATTTGTTGCATAGGTTTTTTCTTGTTTGCCATTTTTGTTTTTGGTGATAAGTATCAGGGTGTTGTCCTGTAAAAACTCATCTACAATAGCCTGGGCAGATGATATGTACCCCCCTGGGTTATCTCTTAAATCTAGCACTAATTTGGTGGCGCCTTGATCAATGAGAGCTGTCAGTGCTTTTTTAAACTCACTGTAGGTAGGCTCTGCAAAACGGTTAAGTTTTATGTACCCTATGGCGCCGGTAAGAAGGTAGGCTGCATCAAGACTAACTAGCGGTATTTTTTGCCGGGTTACTGTTATGGATAATAGGCTGTCTTGGTTTTTTCTTTTTATTTTAAGGGAGACCTTACTGTTGCGAGCTCCTTTAAGTTGTGAGACAACATCATACCTACTAAGACCCTTGCCAAACAAGGGGATGGTATCTGCGTATAGTATTCTGTCTCCAGCTTGGATGCCAGCCTTTTGGGCAGGACCGCCTTCTATGGTGCGTATCACGGCTATGCTATCTTGGTGTTGGTAAAAACTAATGCCAATGCCAATAAAATTTCCGCGCATATCACTTGCAGCATCTTCATAGCTTTTTGAGGGGATATACACAGAGTGTGGATCCAGATTTTCAAGGATGCTGTTTACGGTAATATCTACGATGCTGTCTGTATTTACCTTATCTACATACTCAAAATCTATAAAGTCTATAAGCCTGTTGAGTTTTTCTTTTTTTGAGTTGGAAGAAAACAGCGTGTCACTTACGGTAGTAAAATTTAGCGTTGCGCCAAGAAAAATCCCGAAGGCAACGGCAACTCCTAGAAGTAAAGGAATGTATTTTTTCTGGACAGGCATAGTGCTACTGGTTTTCTAAACTTGGGATGTGTGTAATACTAACGCCTGCTTTTTCTAAAAATTTTAAACCGCTGGCATCTTTATAGCCTAAGTGGTAAACAACTCTCTTAATACCAGATTGGTGTATGAGCTTGCTACACTCTTTACAAGGAGACATGGTAATATATAGTGTGGCATCTTTGCAAGATTGGGTAGAGCCTGCTACTTTTAATATAGCGTTTGCCTCTGCGTGGAGTACATACCAATTGGTGTCTCCGTGGTCATCCTCACAAACATTCTCAAAACCTGTTGGGGTACCGTTGTAGCCGTCACTAATAATCATCTTGTCTTTAACGATAAGAGCCCCTACTTGCTTGCGCTTGCAATAGGAGAGTTTGCTCCACTCTCTGGCCATTTTTAAATAGGCAATATCATAGGTGGTTTGTTTGTCTTGCTTCATGGGTAACGTGTGAGAGGTTAAATGTAGGGTATCCAACCCGGGTAACAAAAATAGTGTTATTTTTTCTGAAATAATTAATACAATACACGCAAGGCATTATAAAATTGTTTTATTTTTGCAGCCTCTCAATGCTCAAGTGGCGGAATTGGTAGACGCGCTGGATTCAAAATCCAGTTCTTTCGGGAGTGTG
>CAJXUG010000178.1:0-3877 GCA_913060785.1 uncultured Flavobacteriaceae bacterium
CCTTTTATTTTACTTAATCTTTTTATTTCAAAAACAAGGGAAATTAAAAACAATTAAAGCCATTGGAGAAAATAATGTTATTCAAAGGTTTGTAAGAAGAAAAAAGTTAATCGCAATAATTCTCGTGCCTTTATTTTTTACCATGGCATTGTACACTCTTATTGATTGGTCTGCAGGGCTATCTATTTCAAGCACTACAATACCTTCTTTTGAAAGCATCAATAATTTATTTTTTGATCAATTTTTTACGGTGCTTATACTTGTAGATGTCGTGCTGCTATTAATCTCTTTCTTCTATACTGATCAATTCCATAAAATCATTAGAAATTCTGGCTTTGTTATCTCTACTATATTAATTAGAATGTCTTTTGGAGTAAGCGGCTTAATAAGTACTATTTTAATAGTTGTTGCTGTACTTTTTGGATTGGCAATAATAGCCATACACAACAAGTATGAGAAAAACCCTCTTCCCGGGAATATAAAAGTATAACAAAAATCTAGTGAGTTATAAATAAGAGCTGTATCCTGTTTTTTTGGGTTTAAAAAACAGGCTGGCATTTTTTTACAATCACAAGGCTATGTAACCTATGTTACTTTAGAGTTTTTTAATTTCTGTTAGCTTTGCGTTATAAATAAAAATTATATTATTTAGGAGCGTGGATAAAATATATTAATAAACTTTATTTAGTAAATTGTGACTTCACATTTTAATTTAAAAAAATGCCGCAAAAAATCATCTTCTCTCTTTTAATGTCTTTTATGACACTATTCACAATAGAGACAAAAGCACAGTACACAGATTTTGAACATGATGGTATTACAAGACAGTATATCTATTATGAGCCTGAAAACTTAAATCAGCAAATGCCATTAGTTATTGTAATGCATGGGTATACGGGTGATGCAAACAGTATCAAAAACTATTCTGAGATGAATGATTTTGCAGACCAATACGGTTTTGCTGTTTGTTACCCAAGGGGTACAGTAGACGGTGGAGGAAATAGATTTTGGAATGTAGGCTATGCATTTCACCAAAATGAAACTGTTGATGACGTTGGGTATCTAACTCAACTGACACAATACCTGCAGCAAACCAACGGGTTAAACCCAGATTATACTTTTGCAACGGGTATGTCTAACGGCGGAGAGATGTGCTATATGCTTGCCTGCCAAGCGTATGACACTTTCAAAGCTGTTGCACCAGTGGCTGGTATGATTTTACAGGATATTTTAGATGATTGTGATGCTGCTCCTGGAATACCAGTGTTTGAAATTCATGGATCACAAGATGGGGTAACCCCCCTTGCAGGAGATCCAGATAATAATGATGGATGGGGCTCCTACCCTAGTATTGCAGATACCATTGATTATTTTGTAGAAAAGAACGGCTGTACTACACTAATAGAAGGATCTGTACCCAATACCGACACCTCTGATGGTAGCTTTATAGTGAGTGAGAAATATATAAATGGTGTCAATCAAAATGAAGTTTGGTACTATAAAGTTGTAGGTGGTGGTCATGATTGGCCAGGTAGCGGTGGCAACATGGACATTGAGGCTGGAGAACAGGCTTGGTTATTCTTTCAAAATTATATTGACAATAACGTAGTTGTATTAGATTTAGACGCAGCTATCTCTGTAGATGTTCCAGAAATTAACTGTGGTGATACGATAATAACGCCATCTGTGAGTCTTACAAATTATGGATTTAATACTATTACAGTTGCCCAAATGACATGGCAAATTAATGATGGTGATATACAAACAATCAACTTTAATGGCACCTTAAGTCAAAACCAAACGCAAACCTTTACACTTGACCCAATTGATTTGACAGAAGGCTCATACGTTTTCAATGCATCACTTATCTCTGTTAATGGCGTTATTGACCAAAATACTCAAAACAATGACGCAGCAACATCCTTTGACATTGGGGGTAATGAATATCTAACACAGCAGATTACTTTAGAATTATTGACTGATGATTATGCAGAAGAAACTTCTTGGGAGTTTAGAGAAATTGGAGGTGCTATTTTAGATTCTGGCAGTTACAACCAATCAGATGATAACACAACATTTATAGAAACCTTTGGGGTTGTCCAAGACAATTGTTATGAGTTTGAAATTTTTGATTCTTTCGGAGACGGTATTTGCTGTGAATTTGGAGAAGGATTTTATAACTTAAGCTCAGACAGTGGAGATGTTATATTTGATGGAGGTGAATTTGGGGGTAGTGAGATAACTGAAATAAGTATTGGTGAAGAACTCTCTACTAGTGATGCTTTTTTAAGTACTATTTCTTTATATCCAAATCCTGCAAACAATGAAATTACACTAAGTATTGGAAATACAAATGATATTTCTTCATACCGCGTTTACACTACTTTTGGACAATTAATACAAGAAGGTACCCTACAGGCAAATAAAGAAATAATCTCTGTTTCACGATATACTGTTGGAATCTATTTTATTGTAGTAAAAAATACGGCTACAAGTGTTGAGTCTACGTTAAGGTTTATTAAAGAATAATGAATAAAAATTAATTATTATTTTGTAAATTAGGGTTAGAATTAAGCGCAACACTACATATATATGCTCATGGAAAAATTAAATATTTTAATTATTGAAGACAATAAAATTGTTGTGATGGGTATTAAAAAAATCTACAACAAACATATTGCTGAGGCAGTCATTAGTACTGCCGAAAATGGACTGGAGGCAATAGAACTGTTGTCAAAAATAGAGAGCCCTGAGCACCTACCTTGTTTTATAATACTTGATATAAATATGCCAATAATGAATGGTATAGAATTTCTTGAAATTATTAGGAAGGATGATACATTAAAACAAATACCAGTTGTTGTGCACACTACAAGTTCAAATATTGAAGATTACAAAACATGCAAAATGTTAGGGATTAGCGGATACTATGTAAAACATATTGATTTCTCAACATATAAAAGCAATCTAATTACAATTGCAGATTATTGGAACAACTCTTATAGAAACTAATTATGAAAGGATTTATTTTTACTAATTTTCTAGATTTTGTAGAAAAATCTAATGGCCTAGACATGGTAGATGAAATGCTTGGTGAGTGTGACTTAGCCTCAGAAGGTGTTTATTCTGCCTTTAATAGTTATGAGTTTGATGAACTTGTAACACTTTTAACCTACGTATCAAAAAAGACAGCCATTGCACCTCAAGTTTTATTAGAAGCCTTTGGTAGATTTGTATTTCCATACCTTATAGGAAAACATTCATACATAATTGAGAAATATTCAAAGCCCTTAGATCTAATAGCAGGAATTGAAAGTCATATTCATATCGAAGTTAAAAAACTATATGAAGACGCAGAGTTGCCTACATTTTCTGTTGTAGAACAAACAGAAAATACCTTAACGTTAATATATACTTCCTCTAGAGGCCTTACCTATTTTGCTATTGGCCTTATGAGAGAAACTTTAGATTTTTTCAAGGTAAAAGGTAAAGTGTCTATGGAAGAAAATTATAATAACGATGGCAGTATTAAATTTCATATTGAGATCTTAGATTAATTTAAAAGGTAGTGTTAAAGAGCTATCTATATCTTTGTTTTGCTAATCTTAGCTCACTTATTAATTTTGTATTATTATAACCCACCTGTATTGTGTTAAGTAAAAAAATTGAAATTCTAACAAGAGCGCTACAAAGAGAGCGAAAAGCAAAAGAAATTGCTGAGGGTATTATTGAAAACAGACTCAGGGAACTCTATGATAGCAACCAAAGTCTTACACAAGACATTATTCAAAAAGAAGAATTTCAAAAAAACCTTATCGATAATTTAGTTGATGCATTAATTGCTGTCTCTTATACACATCTCCGAGCCCACGAGACA
>CAJXUG010000179.1:0-3852 GCA_913060785.1 uncultured Flavobacteriaceae bacterium
TACACTATCCTCTTCGTCGGCAGCGTCAGATGTGTATAAGAGACAGCTTTAATACCATCAATCAAGGCGTTTTCTCCACTAGCGCTATACTCATTGGCATATTGGGTGTTTAATGTAATACTCACGTTTGGATCTATCTTAAAAAACTGGGTACTCAATACTCCACTTTTCCTACCTTGTTTTTGGGCATATGTTTTAATTAATACAGATTCTGAAATAGCAATGGCAGCATCGTATTTAATAAATTCTCCTTGATCTATACTATAATAAATGTCTGCGCCGGGATCTGCAACTCCAAGGGTAATACTGGTGTTGTTTTTAAAGCTCACGGTGCCAGAGGCAATAAAAGGAGTTAGCAATATTTGATGTTCTTTTATTTGGGTGCTTGGAATTTGATGCTCTTTTGTGCCCCATGGGCTAGGTGTGTTTGTCATTTCAAATACCAAGGTTCCTCCAGAGATAATTTCTTGATGGTACAGATAACTTCTATCCAAAACCTTACCATTTAACTTTGCAGACTTTATGTAGAAATTTTCCTTAGAAATACCATTGGCTTGCACCGTAAATTGTTTTGAGTCTTCTAGGTTAATGGTTGCTTTTTCAAACAAAGGAGATCCTATAATGTACTGATTACTGCCAGGAGTTACAGGGTAAAATCCAAGGGAGCTAAAGACATACCATGCGCTCATTTGGCCACAATCTTCATTACCACTAACTCCATCTGGAGCGTTTGTGTACAATGTTGTTAAAATCTCTCTAACGATGCGCTGGGTATCACTTGGCTGATTAACAAAATTATACAAATAGGCCATGTGGTGGCTTGGCTCATTACCGTGTACATACTGCCCTATGAGTCCTGTAATATCTGGTTGTTTACGCCCAGAGGTTTCTTGTTTTGCGGCAAACAAATTATCTAAATGTTGTGCTAATTCCTTTTTACCACCCATTAATTGCATCAAGCCAGAAATATCTTGTGGTGCATACAAGCTGTATTGCCATGCGTTGGCCTCTGTGTAATTAAAGTTCACCTCATAAGGATCGAAAGGACCAAACCAAGTATTATTAAATCTTCCCTGCATAAAACCTGTGCTTGGGTTATACATGTTTTTGTAATACTGTGCCCGCTCAGTAAATTGTTTAAACACCTGGGTATTACCCATTTTTTTTGCCATTTGAGCAATGGTCCAGTCATCATATGCGTATTCAAGGGTTTTAGAAACACTTTCGCTTTCCATTTCAACAGGAACAAAACCTACATCTTTATAAGAGGCTAAGCCCAGCTTATCTTGCATAGCACTGTGCACCATAGCCTCCAGGGCTTTTTTACTGTCATACCCAGAAATCCCCTTAAGGTAGGCATCTGCAATGACTGGTACTGCGTGATACCCAATCATACACCCCGTATAATTGGCGCTCAAATCCCAAATTGGCATGATACCACCTTCATCATATTTTGCTAAAAAGGTGTTTATAAAATCATTGGTGCGCTGCCGCTCTATAATAGTATACAAAGGATGGGCTGCTCTGTAGGTATCCCAGAGAGAGAAAACAGTGTAGTAGTCAAAGTCTTTTGTTTGGTGTATTTCTAAATCCATACCTCTATAACGACCATCTACATCTTGATATATATTAGGGGCAATCATGGTGTGATAAAGGGCTGTATAAAAAGTGGCAAGGTTGTCTTTATTTGTGTCTTCGACAACAATTTTCTCTAGCTGTTGTTCCCAAGATTGTGCAGCCTCTTTCTTGAGGGTTTCAAAAATTTTAGAGCCAATTTCTACTTCTCTATTTTGTTTGGCACCTGCCTGATCTACCGCAGAAATACCTACTGAAATATACACAGGCTCATTGTTTGGGTTGATAAACTCTAGAGCGCATTTTCTAGCCCCTGGCATTCCTTTTTTGGGAGGAGATTGCAACATATCTTTAAATGGATGGGATGTTTTTATACTAAAAAACAAACGTTGGTCTGTTGCCCATGCCTCTGAAAATCTAAACCCTTGAATTTCTGTGTCTGAAATAATTTCAATAGAAGCATCTAATACTTTATCACGATGCAACAAATCTAAGATTAACACCTGATTCTCTGAGCTTGGATAGGTGTATAAATGCATCGCTGCTCTGGTTGTTGTAGTTAACTCAACATCAATATTAGTATCTTCTAAATGTACTTTATAATACCCCGGAGAAGCTTCTTCTTTTTGGTGAGAAAAGGAAGAGCCATAGCCTTTTTGACCATTAGCACCATTATTGAAATTAATGGCATTAGTTGGCATTAACAACACATCGCCGTAGTCACTAACGCCCGTTCCGCTAAGGTGGGTGTGGCTAAAGCCGTATATATAATCATCACTGTAATGATAACCACTACAGCCGTCCCAGCCGTCTAAACGGGTATCTGGGCTTAATTGAACCATTCCAAAAGCCGTGGTTGCGCCCGGGTAGGTGTGCCCGTGACCACCGGTTCCTATAAAGGGATTTACATAACTTGTTAAAGGAATATTTTGTGTGGAGGCAGGGTTGATTTTTGTATGTGAGCAACTCGCTAGTACAAATGTCACAAATAGTGCAAAAATAATATTCTTCATGTTCCTTTTTTAAAGATCAAAAGATACAACAATCATTATAATTTCAAAGACACACAAACAAGCAATTTTAAGACCATATTCACACAAGAGCTAAAAAATGTAATTACCTTTAACCACAAAGAAAACCAAGACTATGCTACGTTGGATTATTCCTATTATTATATACATACTTATAGATGTTTATGCCTTTCAGGCCATAAAAACCATAAGTAAAAACAACTTTATACACGGAGTTTATGTGTTAAGCTCGGTAGCTATATTGGTGTTTTTTATATATGCCATCACCTCCCCTGATGCTAGAACAAATCCAAAAATGATGTACATCTATGGGCTTTTCTTAGCTTTATTTGTGCCTAAGATCATTGCGGTTATTGCTATGTTTGGTGAAGATGTTATTAGGGTATTTGTGGGGGTTTTCTATAAAATTGGAGGGGGTAGTGAAGCTTCTTTTATGCCCTCACGTCGCAAATTTGTTAGCACACTAGCCCTTGGTATAGCCGCCATACCCTTTGGAGCACTCTTATACGGCATGATTAAAGGAAAATACAACTATAAGGTTTTACAATACACCCTAGAATTTGAAGATTTACCTAGCGGCTTTGACGGGTATACCCTTACTCAAATCAGTGATATCCATAGCGGAAGTTTTGACAATCCTGAAAAAGTAAAATATGCTGTAGATTTGGTAAACAAACAACAAAGCGATCTTATTTTATTTACTGGAGATTTAGTAAACAATGTTGCTCAGGAAATGGATGCCTGGAAAGATACCTTTGCCACATTAAAAGCAAAAGACGGAGTGTACTCAGTTTTGGGTAATCATGACTATGGAGATTATGTGTCTTGGGAGTCTGCAGAAAAAAAACAGGAAAATCTACAGGCACTAATAGCCCTTCAAAAAGAGATGGGCTGGGATGTGCTGTTAAACGAAAGTAGGACCATCAAAAAAAACCAACAGGCTATAAAACTTGTGGGAGTAGAAAACTGGGGAGAAGGAGGTTTTAAAAAAGCCGGTGATTTAGACAAGGCCTGTGAAGATGTTAGCGCCCAAGATTTTACAATTTTAATGAGTCATGACCCATCACACTGGCAATCTAGAGTAAAAGAGCATCCAAAAAACATACAATTAACCTTAAGTGGCCACACTCATGGTATGCAATTTGGAATTGAAATACCAGGATGGTTTAAATGGAGTCCTGTAAAGTACAGATACCAAAACCTGTCTCTTATACACATCTCCGAGCCCACGAGACAGGCAGAAATC
>CAJXUG010000180.1:0-3826 GCA_913060785.1 uncultured Flavobacteriaceae bacterium
GTCTCGTGGGCTCGGAGATGTGTATAAGAGACAGGTCCTGTCATAATCGCTATAAACAACTACTTTAAGACATAATACCCGGGCTCCGGTATTTTTATACTGTATGCTTTTTTGGATGCATTTTTCAAATAGGTATCTCGCAGCCAGGGGTTGTGTATCTTTAAAATCTTATAATTAATACCCTGCTGTTTTGCGAATTTTGAAAAATCTTCAACTGGAGTATCTATAATAATTGTCTTTGTAGGTATGGCTTGGTATAGGTCTTGTTGGTCTACATAAAAACCATATTTCTCTGGATTACTTAGTATTTCTTTAAAGGCTAAAATTCTAAAAACATACCTACCCGTTTCACTATTTAATAACAAACTATAATAATCAGTAGCATCTTGACGCTTCATTTGCTTGGTGATTCCGGCATTACCAGCATTGTATGCTGCAGCAGCGTTTGTCCAGCTACCAAACAATTCTTTAGAGTTAATTAGATACTGTGCTGCAACTTTAGTAGCTAATTCTAGGTTATAACGTTCATCTACGTAGCTATTTATCTCTAGACCGTACTCTTTTCCTGTTGCTTTCATGAATTGCCAAAAGCCAGAGGCCCCCGCATGAGAGGTAACATTATCTAGACCACTCTCTGCTACTGCCAAGTATTTAAAATCATCGGGGAGATTGTATTTTTTTAAAAGAGGCTCTATCTCTGAGAAAAACCGGTTGGCCTTTTTTATCATAAGCAGCATGTTAGAATGCCAATAGGTGTTTACATGAATCTCTCTATCTAGACGCTCTCTTACATCGGTGTCTTGCAGAGGGACCTTCTCTCCTGCAAAGGTCATAACATTTGGGATATCAAGAGCCTCTACACGAAGTATTTGAGGGGCTAGCTGCTCTTTGGCTGCAGAGATATCTAGAGTATTATTGGTACTCATAGGAGATTGAATAGCCTGGATAAAAAGCCCACAAATAAATACTGCTATAGCAGCCAAACCAATTTTTGAAAGTAAATGCATATTGTAACTATTTTTTATAAAAATAGTTAATAATGATTCAAAAAAATAAAACTAAACAGACTAGTTATAGCAGATAATATCAACAATTATTTTTTCTTATGCCTAAAGTAGGTCTGCCTTAAAATAGAAACGAAACAAAAAAAAGTGGTGAAATTTATGAAAGTAAAAAACCCTTTACAAGCAGGAAGTTCTTCCTCCATCTATAACAATGGCCTGACCTGTAATCCATTTTGAAGCATCAGAGAGTAAAAATACAATAGGCAAAGCAATATCCTTTGTTTCTCCATACCCAAGAGGGTATCTGGAGCGATCAAGTTCAATAACTTCTTTTGATAATATATCTTCTGCTTTTTTAGACATATCTGTCTCTACCATACCGGGCTGGATTGTATTGACTCGAATGCCTTTTGATGACAACTCATTGGCATATACCTTACTCACTGAATCTAGCGCAGATTTGGTAATGGCATACATTCCATTTCCTTTTGCACCTCTAATAGAAGAGATTGAACTAATAAAGACAAAAGAAGAGTGTTTGTTAATTTTCTTTTTTTTCAATAATTCAGAGAATAAAACTAAAACACAATCTAAATTTATTTTTCTAATATTTTCATATGCATCAAGATTAAAAAACTGCATTGGACTAACATGGGCAACCCCTGCGCTGTGAACAAAACCATCAATTTTAATATCCAATGTTGAAATTAATAAATGGATTTTATCTAAGGCTAGTAAATCAAAGCTAATAGCTTTAGAAAGCACAAGTGAGTTGTCATCAATGTATTGCTGTAATTGGCTTATACTTCTACCCACCCCTATGAAATTTCCGCCAGCCAAAGTAATTTGCTTACACGTTTCAAGGCCTATACCCGTTGTAGCTCCAGTGACTAAAATTGTCTTACCTGATAAAGAAAAGTTAGTCTGCATCATATTCAATAAATTCATTAACAAACTCATCACCTATTTCAAAAAAACCACAACCAATACTCAAACCAATACCAAAACCACACATACCAATTCTTGTATTTCTTACAGTATCTCCCAACAAAGAAAGCGTTAAAGGAATACTAGCAGAACTTGTATTGCCGAATTTAGTCATAGAGTAAGGAACTTGTTTTTTCTTTAGTTTTAATGATTTTCTAATCATTTCTAACATGAATTTATTGGCTTGATGAAAAAGAAAATAATCAATCTCATCTATTTGTTTATCGATACTCTTTAAAAAGGATTTAACCTGACCAGGAACTTGGGTAATTCCAAAAGAAAAAACATCTGTGCCGTTCATTACAGGATTTAAAGGGGTTCTTTTGTTACCCTCTGCATCTTGTGTAATATGTAATGATTTTTCTGAGGTTCTGTTTCTAAAGCCTCCATCTGGGATGTAAATGGATTTAAAACCAGATCCATCTGTCCAAAATTTAAAATCTAAATGTTTCCCCTCGCTAAATTCAAAACCAGTTGCGCAACCAGCATCTCCAAATAATGGAGCAACCGCCTTATCTTCTTTATGCGCAAGTGTGGTAGAAGAATCTCCAACAAGCAAAATACCTTTTTTAAAACCTTGTGCGCTTAGCATCGAGGAAATTACAGAGGCCCCATATACAAACCCACTGCAACCTAACGGGATATCAAAACAAGCTGTGCTTTTTGACAAACCCAACCTATCTTGTAAAATAATTGCTGTATTTGGAATTAAATAATCAGGGGTCTGTGTGACCATAATCAATACATCAATTTCATCCTTTTGCCAAGCTAATTTTTTAATCAACAAATCTGCAGCTTGATAACATAGATCTGACACTAAAACACCTGGCTGTAAATGTCTTTTTTGCTCAACCCCAGTTAATTCTATAAATTTTACAGCTTCCTGTGGTGAGGAAAAAAGTGAATTTTCAGAATTAGAAACGACACTCTTTGGCACACAACTCACAGAACCTGTTAATTGAACATTTTCTATATTTAAGATGCCTTTAGTCATAACTATATAGATTGTATTCTTGAGTGCAGATGCTCTAAAGTTGTACTTTGATTAATATCGTTTCCACTTATTTGTTTTTCATATTTCTCGTGTACCATTGCAATAAGCATTAGTTTGGTCATCGAATCCCAATCCTCAAGAGATTTATAATCTGTGTCTTTATCTATTGAATCAATTTCAACATCATCTAGTATTTCATGAAAATTTTTAATAAACTCTTCCATAATAAACATATTTAAATTTGTATTTTTTTTGCTGGCATACCAAAGTAGGTACAGTTATTTTTTATATTCTTAAGTATCATTGTGTAGGACCAAATGGTGTTATTATCTCCCATTTTTTTGTTTTGCAAAATCGCAGAATTCAAGCCAAAGCTGTTGCAATTACCAATTGAAACACAACCAGAAACAGATACTCTTGGAGAAAACGTATTGTAATCACCAATTGAGGAGTCGTGTCCAATTCCAGTTCTAGCTCCAATAACATTAAAATCACCAATAGTCACATTGCCTGTTATTCCAACAAAATCCATTATAATATTTCCACGCCCAATAGTGCTATATTGCTTATCAATGACAACTGTTTTATCAATAATATTAGGAAAACATATGTTGATTTTTTCTTCTAAAATTTTCTCAACAATACCTTCTCGTATGGCTGGATTATTTATTGTGATTAAGACATCTCTCTCAACATTAGGGTCACTTTTACACTTTTGAATAAAATCAGAAATAGTTGACACCACAAAGACACCGCGAATACTAGATCCCATTTTTTCTACATCATCATCTATGACTGTCTCTTATACACATCTGACGCTGCCGACGAAGAGGATAGTGTA
>CAJXUG010000181.1:0-3783 GCA_913060785.1 uncultured Flavobacteriaceae bacterium
CTGCCTGTCTCGTGGGCTCGGAGATGTGTATAAGAGACAGGAAAAATAGAGTGTAGAGTACTTAAAAAAAGTAAAGATAAACTTGAATTAATTGTAATTTCTTATTCAACTAAAGGACTAAAACTAAAATCAAACAAATCAATCTATTTGCCTGACACAGAAATCAATGAAAAACCCATTACAAAGTCAGATTTAGCTAATCTTCCATTTATCATGAAACGTGCCGTTATTGTTGGCTATTCATATTTAAAGAATACTGAGGATGTTAAAACTCTCTATCAAGAATTAGATAAATTTGACAGAAAAGATTTGGGAGTTATTTTAAAGATTCGCAATACTGAATCTTTTGAAAATTTACCAATGATACTTCTAGAAGCTATGAGAAAATCTAGGCTTGGCATTATGATCGACCGCGGAGATCTTTCAACAGAAGTAGGTGCTTAGCGAATAGCTGAAATTCAAGATCAAATTATGTGGATATGTGAGGCAGCACATGTTCCTGTGATTTGGGCTTCTCAAGTATTAGAAAAAATGGTTATGACTGAAAAAGCGACAAAAGCAGAAATAACAGATGCCGCCAAAAGTGCTATAGTAGAGTGCGTTATGCTTAACAAAGGTCCATTCGTAACCGAAAATATAACAACTCTTAGTAATATCTTGCAAAAATGGAAGGTCACACTTCCAAAAAGAAAAGTGTTATGCGTGCCTTAAAAGTAAGTCAGAAAAATATGGATCGGTTAGGTATGAATATTTTAACCCATTTATGATAAAAATAAAAGATCTAGTCCTATCATTTAATATCAAATTAAAAACACTGTTGTAACGAGAAATAAATATACCGTTAAAAAACGTCAATATGAACTTCTCTACGAGACCGTGACAAATTATAACCGAAAGGTCACACCAGAAAATCGAAAATCATCCGATGGAGAGCGTTCGATATTCTTAGTCAATGGTCGAGAAAGTAGATATCTGGATAGAAGGTATAAGCAAATAGAAATATCAAGAAAACTTATTTTTAATCGTTTAACATATCTCTTATTCTCCGCTAGAATTGCTGAAGTAATATAAATTGAATTGGTATGAGCCAGTTAGAAAAAGATATCAAAACAATATATCACTCCTTACTCAATAGAGAGTTTACTGCAAGAAGAGCAGGAGAATATGCAGACCCTCTATATCGCTTGAGTTCTATGAAATTAGTAAGATATATCACACTTAGAAGTCAAGACCTACGAAATGTGCATGACCATCTTTCAGATCTTGGAATTTCTTCTATGAGAAGCTGTGAGGGCAATGTCATGCAAAACATCATCTCTGTTTTAAAACTAGTAAAGTTACTAAATGGCGAAGCATGGGACAATGATGTATACGACGAAACAGAGCGCATAATCTGTTATCAATTAATAATTAAACGTTGCTTAAATATCAATTAGTTAATCATAAAAGTTTAATTATCAATTATCTACAATGCAATATTTTATTTATTTTTTGGTGTTAACCAAGGCCCTAATTCCAACGTTAACTTGGTTGTACTCTTTGGAAATGAACCTGAAAACTCTGAAGGCACCTGTGGCTGGTTTAGTCCACCTTTAGGGTTGGGGTTTTCATCGTAAGCAAAACCATAGGCCATAGACATGTATTCTTTTCTTGCAGACATGACACTGTCTTTTGGAAAGCTAAAAATATTTACTCCTCCTTTTGTTTTAGCCGTATGCATGAAATATGAAAAATAGTTTTGTGGTGCACCTTTAGGGTACCAGTTCGTTTCAGTCGCCCAATAAATAGTTGTACGTCCTTCTGTCTTATTTCCTTTAAAACTCTTTACCCCGACACCCCTATTTAATGCCGTGCTCAATTGGTTTTCTAATCCATTTACAACAATTCGTGCAGTAGTATCTGCCGGATACCTTGCATGACCATCTGCCATGAGACCAAGGCCCGCATAGACCATTTGAGCCGAAGAGAAATAATAATCTGTTGGTGCCTTAGAAAATTTGTATTGAAGAGAATTGGTATCCATCTTACAGTTTTTCAGGTTTACAGAAACGATTTTGCCATTTGCTTTATTGATTTTTGTAATTTGAGTGGTTAAGCCGTCCGAGCCACCGACACCACTTAAATACATGCCCACCGCTAGTTTTGTAGTAAGCGGTAAAGGAGTATCGAAACTCAGTTTACTGCTATCGATTTTTCCCATGATGGCTTTGCGCACTTTTGTGGCTTTATCTTCATACGAGACAACTGAAAACCCTACAGGATTGAACACATGCAATGTATCATTACCAGTACTCGTAAATGCTAAGGCTTCGTGCGTATTCTTGGTGCCTGGAAATGTTAGACTTTTAACTGGAGTAACTTTGTAATTGGCTGCAAAACCATCTTGTCCATTTTGCCAAATGTTCATGTTTAAACTTGCATCTGTAAATAATGTTTGTAAATCGGCATCAAAAACAGTTTCTAGTTCACTTGTATTGCCAACCAAGTAAAGACCTGGGTTTAACAAAGCAGTTAAGTCGCTATTAACTTTATAAAAAAGAGCGTTATACGGATCAGTATCTTCACCACCTAACTTCAATTTTTTCATAAATGGCTTGTAGGCATTTACAATTTGCTCTGCCGAAACATTATTTGGTTGACCAATACGGCCCAATTCAACACCATTTTTATTTTGTGCAATTAACGACAAAGGAAAGAAGAAGCCATCAACTGTTGAAATGTCAATATATAAACCTTCGTTGGCTTTAAATGTAGCTTCAATGTAGTTGTATTGTGGATAAGCTGTTTGCGGTGGATTACCTACCTGAGAAACCGCTGCTCCATTGGCAGAATATTTAAACCCTAAATTGTGATTTGAAGTTAAGTTAGAAAAATCCTTATAAGTTGTTGTGTCATTCGAAACGAAGAAATATATTCTAGCACCTACAATTGGGTTAGTGCTACTCAACTGAATTTTTGTAATGTCTTTCCCTAGCTCATAAGATTGAACAAAGCCGCTATCTGCAGGCATCGGGTTAAACGTACCCAATGAATCTGTAGCATTTACAGTCAGCATTTTTTGTGATCCCGGGCTAAATCCTAGCACATATACCTTATAATTTGTAGATAAACCGGTCAGATTTTTTAAGTCGATGGTATAAATGCTATCGGGAGCATCGCTTACATATGTAAAGTTTGAAACCTTACTAGTATCTGAAAAAACAGATTGAACACCAACGGTGATATTAACTGTCTCAGCTTTAGGGAAACTCGGGTTGGTTACCGTAATTAATGTATCGCTTACCGAGATTATTTTTTGTGCTCCATTCTTTTTAAAATTAACTGCAACAGCGCTTTTTGTATTTGAAAAGTACTGCCCTTTTATGGTTATTGTATCATTTCCAACAACAGAACCAGAGTTGGGTGTAATTTTAGTAACAACAGGTATTTCGTATTCAAAGTTTGTTGAACAGGGTATTTCCACGCCCCCTAGCAATTCAAGATATACCGAGAATGTTTCTGCTGAGCTTACTGCAGGAGTTTTAAAAGTCATATCTGTGCTAGTATAAGTCACTTTACCTACACCCTTTGTGGCAGAGCTTACCGTGTTTTTAAAAAACACACCTACGGAGTTGGTTGAATCGAAGCCTGTTCCCTTAATCGTGATTAAAGTATTTCCCGCTAAGGCTCCACTATTAGGTGACATGGAGGTTATAGTTTGTGCGGTTAATTCAATTTGGGCTATAAATAACATACCTGTCTCTTATACACATCTCCGAGCCCACGAGACAGGCAGAAATCTCG
>CAJXUG010000182.1:0-3772 GCA_913060785.1 uncultured Flavobacteriaceae bacterium
CTTCGTCGGCAGCGTCAGATGTGTATAAGAGACAGGTACAATAATACCACAAAGGCGGTAAGTTGCAATGCAGATAACCAAAATACATCTTCACTTATAAAGGCCCTTCCTTGAAGGTCCCGAATCCCGTACTCACCATATAATATAATAACCACTGTTATTATTAGCGCTACTGCAAATAGTACAGAAACACCAAGAGCAACTGCATACTGCTTAAAAAAGCCTCTATTGATCTTTACATGGTAAGAATATTCAAAGGCGCTGAAAATAGCGTTGACTCCATTGGCAGCCAAAAATATAGATAATAAAAACACAAAAGACAATAAGCCACCTCTTGGATTAATTGCAATATCTGAAATTACAGGAATGAAAAGATTAGCAGTTTGAGGAGGAAGAAATCCCTCTATAAAAACTAGAAACCTAGACTGAAATCCTTCTATAGGTATGTAGGGTATAAGATTTAGTATAAATAATAAAAAAGGAAATATAGCAACAAAAAAACTATAGGCTATAGAGCTAGCTCTTGGCGAAAAGGTTCCTTGTAGTATCCCTTGAATGTATAATTTAATAAAATCATAAAACGTTAAACCACCCATACCAGGTAGCTTAATTTGTTTTGTAAGCCATAGTACTTGCTTTATGATAGGAGTTTTCAGCAAGGTGTCCTCAACGGTATTGCCTATGGGAGCTTGATTTTCTTGCATTATATTGCTTTTAAACTTAAATCCATATTATGCACAGAATGCGTTAAGGCTCCACTAGAAATATAATCTACCCCACACCTAGCATACTGGACTATGGTATCTAGGGTAATACCACCGCTAGATTCAGTTAAGCAGCTATCACCAATCATGGCAACCGCTTTTTTGGTGTCCTCAAAGTTAAAATTATCAATCAATATTCTATAGACACCTGTTGTCGACAAAATTTGCTCTATTTCATTAAAATCTCTAGCCTCTACTATGATTTTTAAATCTAGGTTATTGTCCTTCAAGTATTGTTTTGTTATTTCTATAGCCTTTACAACGCCTCCACAAAAATCGATATGGTTGTCTTTTAACATAATCATATCATACAATGCAAATCTATGATTTTCTCCACCACCAATGGTAACAGCCCATTTCTCAAGTGCTCTTATTCCTGGTGTTGTTTTTCTTGTATCTAGTATTTTTGTATTGGTTGATTCCAGTAGTTTTACATACTGATTTGTTTTGGTGGCAATAGCGCTCATGCGCTGCATGGCATTAAGTACGAGTCTCTCTGCCATTAAAATAGATTGCGAGCTTCCAGATACTATAAAGCAAACATCACCCTGTTTTACGGGGCTTCCGTCTGTAATTTTTACATCTACAACTAGAGTTGGATCTACAAAGTCAAACACCTGTTGTGCAAATGCCACACCTGCAATGATACCATCGTCTTTGACTAGTAAATGAGCACTTCCAGTAGCCTTATTAGAAATACAAGCCAAGGAAGAGTGATCTCCCTCACCCACATCTTCACGAATTGCATTGGCAATGATGATGCTAATTTCTTTGTTAAATTGTTTGCTTGAGATCATGTACAGACATTTTTCTGCTAAGTTAAATAATAGGAAGCATTACACACATACTCTTGTCATTTTTTTAACCTTAAGTCTCTGGTGCTTACTCACAAAAAGATGACATGCAAGAACAATAATCTTTGTAATTTAGCCCTCTAGATAAAAACATAAATACCGAAAGGTATTTGACCTTTTTTACTCACATATGCCTATATATCAAAAAATCATTGCTGTTGCCACACTCATTATTGGAAGAAATAACGCTTTTAAATACGGATTTAACATTTCTCCTATGTATAGAAGGAGTACCGCTAAGATTCTTTCCATCTCAAAAGACATGTTATGTGTAACTATAAAGCTACCCATAAGTTACAAAAACAAAAACTATGTAAACTCTATTTTTGGAGGTAGTATGTTTTCTGCTACAGATCCAATTGCTATGACGCAGCTCATAAGTATTTTGGGGGATAATTATGTAGTTTGGGATAAATCTTCCGAAATATTTTTTAAAAGACCGGCCAAAGAAAACTTATACGCAACCTTTACTTTTACTGAAGATGAAATTCAAGCAATAAAAGATAGCATCGCTACAGAAAAAGAAATAACCATTACCAAAATAATTTCACTCACCAATAAGGACAGCACCATAACCTATTGTGAAGTACATAAAGTGATTTACATTGCTAGTAAAGCATTTTATAAAGAAAAAATAAAACGACGTAATACATAAAACAAGTATTTATGAAAATCACACTATATGTTATAGGCAAGACAGACAATACGCATGTTGATGCCCTTACAAAGGTATACATGCAGAGACTGCAACATTATATAAATTTCACCCTAGAGGTAATTCCAGACATTAAAAATGTAAAAAACCTAAGTGAAAGCCAGCAAAAAACTGCAGAAGGAGATGCCCTACTTAAAAAATTACACACTAGTGATTTTTTGTGTATCCTAGACGAAAAAGGAAAGATATTTACATCAGAGGGTTTTGCGAGTTTTTTACAAAAGAAAATGAATAGTGGTCTTAAAAATCTAGTTTTTGTAATAGGCGGGCCCTATGGTTTTAGTGATACTATGTACCAAAGAGCAAATGCTAAGATATCTTTATCTTCCATGACTTTTTCACACCAAATGGTTCGCCCGTTCTTTATGGAACAATTATACAGAGGGTATACGATTTTAAAAAATGAGCCATATCACCATAAATAGTATCTTATTTAGTATTCTAAATTAAAACAAGCCTATTGTTAAAGTTTAAGATATTACCATCAAGGTGCAATCTATTTTATCTGCAAGCATGTGCAACAAAAGCCCAATAGACAACACTCTGGCCCTTGGAAAAAGAAATAATATAGCATAACAAATAATAGCCAAAGGTTGATGCAACAGGTGATGACCAATACTACACCTTGTGGCGTCAAAAACTGGTTGTGATAGCAAATGATCAAGATCTACTGCCATGGTTGCTAAAAGAATTAATGCTGTTTTAATCCATTTGGGCCTGTAAAAAATATAGGCAATGGCAATTGGAACTAAAAAGTGTAATCCGTAATGTACAAAGGGTTGTAGCATTATTGATTTTTTAATAATTTTTTAATAATGGCAAGTTTTTTTTGAGTGTATGGAGCGTATTTTAATGAAGATTCATACCATGTTGGTTTATCTAATATGCTCTTAAAATTACTAAAACAATTAAAACCAGCCTGGCCATGATAGCTACCAAAACCACTACTGCCAACACCTCCAAAAGGAAGATTTGGGTTTGAAATATGCATGATGGTATCATTGATAGCACCGCCTCCAAATGAAATTTCTTTTATAATTTTATTTTTAACCTGGTCACTACTAGTAAATACATAACAAGAAAGGGGCTTTGGTAGTAGTTGCACATTTTTGACAGCTTCATTCAAATCGGTAAAAGTAAGCACCGGTAAAATAGGACCAAATATTTCCTCTTGCATAATTTTGTCATCAAAGCTAATAGTATGGAGTAAGGTTGGAGCTATATAACGCTGTGCTTTATCTGTCTGTCCTCCACAATATATTTTTGAGGGATCTAAAAGTGCCGCTAATCTATCAAAATTACGCGCGTTAATAATTTGAACATAGTTTTCATTTTCAAAGCTATACCTTGCTTTTTCAATTTCTTTAGTAAGGGCTTTTAATAAAGTTTCTGAAATTTGAGCATCTACATACAAATAATCTGGAGCAATACATGTTTGC
>CAJXUG010000183.1:0-3612 GCA_913060785.1 uncultured Flavobacteriaceae bacterium
GTCTCGTGGGCTCGGAGATGTGTATAAGAGACAGGGGTGGACTAAGGTATCAGAACGACCAAATTAATGTGAAATTTGATGTAGGTAACATCCCTGGAAGGCTTGGAAAGGTTACAAAAAACTACGAAAGATTGTACCCTTCTTTGAATCTTAAATATGCCGCTACAGAAAAGATAAATCTTCGCTTTGCTAATAGTTATTCTACAACACTACCTGAATTTAAAGAAATTGCCCCTTTCGAATATGTATCTGCTGTAGGCCAAGTAACTAGAGGAAACAAAGATATCGAGGCCTCTTTAAACACAAATTACGATTTGAAATTTGAGTATTTCCCATCAAAGGGACAACTTATATCATTTACTAGTTTCTATAAAAAAATTAAAGACCCTATAAACAAAGTACAAGACAGAGGGGCCTCTGGAGCCTTTTCATATTTCAACACCTCAGAGAAGGCAACTGTCTACGGAATTGAGATTGAAGCTCGTATGCCACTAATAGATGGGTCAGAAAACAAAACAGCAAACCTAGATGTAAATGTTAATGCTTCAAGAATGTGGCACAAACAAGACCTTAAAGAAATTGTAGATGAAAACGGAGATTTTATAAACACCTTTAGATATAAAGGAATAACTCAAGAAGGGTTACAAGGAGCCTCAGACTGGATTGTAAATAGTTCTTTAAGCTATGACAGTAACACAAAAAAGCCATTAATAGCAACTATAACTGCAAACTATGCGTCAGATAAAATATTTGCTTTAGGAAACGCAACCATTAGAGACTCTGGAGAGACTAACTACAATGACGCTATCATAGAAAATGGTTTTGTTACCCTAAACTTTACTGCTACAAAAACCATTACAGAAAAACTAGTGCTGGGTCTTGTTGCAAGAAATATGTTGAACCCTGAAATAAAAAGAACACAATTGGTTAGAAATCCTACCACACAAATTCAAACAAATGAAACGATCCTTTCTTATACAAAAGGAAGTCAAGTCGGACTAAATCTCAAATACACTTTCTAAATTAAATCTTAATCTTAACTTAAACACAAAATGAAACACTTTAAAAATTTAACACTAGTAATTGCATCAGTAGGAATGTTATTATTTACCTCTTGTGGAAACGATGATGATTTCGTCACAAATCCAGACATCGATCCTGTAAACTTTGAATTAAATGGCACTCAAGAGGGTGACCGAATTCTAGACCCTAGCCAGGCGTATACTCTTACTGGTTCTTATATTGTAAAATCTGGGGCAACATTAACGATTCCTGCTGGAACACAAATTATCTCACAAGTAGCTAGTAATAATTATATAGCAATTGAAAAAGGAGCAGAAATAGACGTTCAAGGTACTGAAAACTTACCTGTGGTAATGAAAAGTAGTGCTGGCAACCAAGGAGATTGGGGAGGACTAGTTATTCTTGGAGATGCCCTTACAACAGAAGGTGTAAATGCAACAGCAGAAGTTGGCGGGTTTGTATATGGTGGCACAAACACCTCTGATAGTTCTGGAAACATTAACTACCTTATTATTAAAAATGCAGGTGCACAAATTAACGCAGACTCTCAATACAATGGCCTTACGCTATACGCTGTTGGAAGTGGCACAAGTATTAACAACGTAGCATTAGTAGATGGCGCAGATGATGGTGTAGAGTTTTTTGGAGGAAGTGTATCAATCACCAACCTATATGCAGAAAACAACCAAGATGACTCTGTAGACTGGACAGAGGGTTGGAATGGAACATTAACAAATACCTATGTTGTTCATAACAACGAAGGGTTCTCTACTGCAATTGAGGCAGACGGAGACAACAACAATCCAACAATCACAAATTTTACAGCCGTATCTACTTTTGGTGGAACAGCATTACAATTCAAAAAAATGTCTGGGGCAACAATGACAAATGTATTTTTGGCTGGATATGACACCAATGTAGACATGAAAGACGAGGGTCCAATTGAAAATATTATTGTTGACGGGGAAGCAATGACAGACGCTTCAAACAATGTATTTAACGGTACTGCTGTTGATATTTCAAATTGGGGCTGGGTACAGCAATAATTTGTAGCCAACAATCAAACTAAATACTGATTTTTAAAACAAAAAGACCCGCTCAAGACGGGTCTTTTTTATGGCTAAGAGTCTCACCATATCAATCGTAATAATTTGGTAATACTAGCTTTACACAAAAGGTACATTGATATACGTTCTTTGTATAAGCGTGAGAAAATCCTTTAGTTTTTGTCGACTAGATTTTTACGTTTGGGCCATCTTTACAGATGGCCCTTTTTTATTAAATATAATACATAAAAACAACATAAACTTAAAGATTTGTTAACATTGGGATGCTATTTATTGTGGACTTTTGCCCTCGACAAAAACTAAAATAGATTTTCAAAATGAAATTACGTAACCTACTTATTGTGGTTGTATGTTTTGCATACACTATCTCAAATGCACAAACCATTACCGATACAAAATTTGGTAAAGGACTTATTAATTTTGTTGCCAAAGACAGTTCTTACAGTGTAAAATTTGCACCTCGTATCCAGGCTAGATTTAACTCTCAGTGGGATTATGATGGAGACAGCTACGGTGATGCCACTCAAAACTTTTTACTTAGAAGAGCCCGTTTAAAGTTTAGTGGGTTTGCCTACAGCCCAAAATTTAAATACAAGGTTGAGCTTGGCCTTTCTAACAGAGATATCTCAGGCGCTAGCGAATTTAATCGCAACACACCACGCATCATACTAGATGCCGTTGTAATGTGGAATTTCTTCCAAAATTTTGAACTTTGGGCAGGACAAACAAAATTACCAGGAAACGTAGAGCGTGTTGTATCTTCTGCAAACTTGCAGCTTATAAACCGATCGTTACTTAATAGTAATTTTAATATTGACCGTGATGTGGGGCTACAACTAAGACACCACGCAACACTCTTTGGAGACTTTATGATTCGTGAGAAAATTGCTGTTTCTCAAGGTGAAGGTAGAAACATAACCGAAGGAAATGAAGGCGGCTTGCAATACACAGGGCGTTTAGAGTTTTTACCTTTTGGAAAATTTGCATCAAAAGGAGATTATTCTCAGGGAGATTTAAAGCGTGAAAAAGCACCAAAATTAATGGTAGGGCTTACCTATGATTACAATAAAGATGCTGTAAAAACAAGAAGTAACATGGGTAGCTATATGTTTTTAAACGACGGCTCTTTATACCAAACAGACATTACTACATTTTTTGCAGATGCCATGTTTAAATACAAAGGGTTTGCTTTTATGGGTGAATATGCAATGCGTGATGCAGATGCTGCTGTTGCCATAAATACAGATGGCACAGAAACTGGAGATATTGTAAGAGTTGGAAACGCCATGAACATGCAACTAAGCTATTTATTAAAAAACAATGTAGAGATAACAGGAAGATACACTACCTTAGAGTTTGATGACATTACCTCTAGAGATCCTCAAGACCAATACACTCTTGGAGTTTCTAAATATGTGGTAGGACATAAATTAAAAGTACAAGCAGATGTTAGCTACAGCACCAAAAATGGTGACCAAGATAACATCCTGTCTCTTATACACATCTGACGCTGCCGACGAAG
>CAJXUG010000184.1:0-3537 GCA_913060785.1 uncultured Flavobacteriaceae bacterium
GCAGCGTCAGATGTGTATAAGAGACAGGTAATGCGCTTGCTTTTGTTTCAGAAAAATTAAAAAACGCAAAAGACAAACAAGACATTACTCCAAAAGATGTAGTGCTTTATGGTTTTGGTAGAATTGGTCGTTTGCTTGCTCGCGAGCTGATGACACGAACAGGAAAAGGAAGCCTAATGCGCCTAAGAGCAATCGTAACTCGTGGTGCTATAGACCAAACTGTATTAGAAAAAAGGGCATCTTTATTAAAGTATGATTCTGTACACGGAGATTTTCCTGGAACTGTTATTGTAGATGCAAAAAACAGTGCGCTAATTATCAACGGGACTACAGTACATATCATATCTGCTAAAGGCCCAGAAGATATAGATTACACCACTTATGGAATTCAAGATGCTTTAGTTATAGACAACACGGGTGCCTTTAGAAATAAAGAAGAACTAAGCCGTCATTTAATACCTAATGGAGCTAGCAAAGTATTACTTACAGCTCCAGGAGCAGGGATTCCAAATATAGTACACGGTGTGAATCACACCCAGAACAACCCCGATGATACAGATATTTTCTCTGCAGCCTCTTGTACAACAAATGCTATTACCCCTATTTTAAAGGCTATTGAAGATAGCTTTGGTGTGGTGCAAGGACACCTAGAGACCATACACGCCTACACCAATGATCAAAACCTGGTAGATAACATGCACAAAAAGCACCGTCGTGGTCGTGCAGCTGCCTTAAATATGGTTATTACAGAAACAGGTGCTGGAAAAGCAGTAACAAAAGCACTACCCTCTTTTGAAGGAAAACTAACCTCTAATGCAATTAGAGTTCCTGTACCAAACGGTTCATTGGCGATTTTAAAATTAGAATTAGAAAAACAGACCTCTGTTGAGAATTTAAATGCAACTATAAAAAAATACGCACTAGAGGGAAATCTTGTAGAACAAATTAAATATTCATTAAACAATGAGTTAGTTTCTAGTGATATTGTTGGATCCTCAGCGCCTTCTATATTTGACAGTAATGCTACTATTGTTGCTAAAGATGGTAAAAACATAGTAATATATGTTTGGTATGATAACGAGTATGGATACAGCCACCAAGTTATTAGACTTGCAAAACATATATCCAAGGTAAGAAGATATACCTATTACTAGGTATTAGCCTTGGTGAAACACACCTTACTAATAACACAATAAATCAAAAATATAGCCATGAACCTTGTGTTGATGGCTTTTTTAATTGGCTATACTGCATTAAAAAACAATCAAGTATTACATTATACTTTGGAAACACCTAAATTATAAATTGTAGCTTTGCCCAAAATACCACTTATGGATTCTTTTCACGATTTTAAAATTAACAAACAATTACATTTTGCAATTGAAGATCTGGGGTATGATACACCTACAGAAATTCAAACAAAATCGTTTGCTCCAATAGGATCTGGTAAAGATGTGGTAGGTATTGCCCAAACCGGTACAGGAAAAACGTTTGCCTACATGCTTCCTCTTATAAGCGGCTTAAAATTCTCTAAGCAAATAGACCCGCGCATTTTGGTTTTAGTGCCTACAAGAGAGCTTGTATTGCAGGTAGTTGATGAAATTAAAAAGTTTGGTAAATACTCTTCTATAAGAGTGGTTGGTGTATATGGAGGAGTAAACATTAACACCCACAAAGAAGCTGTTTGGGAGGGTGCAGATATTATCGTTGCAACTCCTGGAAGGCTCTATGACCTTATTTTAAGCCGCGCTCTTAAAACAAAGCACATAAAAAAACTAGTTATTGATGAGGTGGATGTGATGCTAGATTTAGGCTTCAGGTTTCAACTCACCAATATCTTTGAACTGCTTCAAGAACAACGTCAAAACATCATGTACTCCGCAACTATGACAGATGATGTTGCTGTATTTATAAATGATTTTTTCAAAAACCCAACAACGATATCTGTTGCGGTAAGTGGTACCCCTTTAGATAATATCAAACAAACCACCTATGATGTGCCAAACTTCTACACCAAGGCAAATGTGGTTTGTCATCTACTAAAAGACAAAGAGGTTTTTACAAAAACACTAGTGTTTGTGCCTAACAAAAAAAGGGCAGATTTACTGTATGAACTATTACAAGAAACCTTTAAAGATGATGTTGCGGTTATACACTCCAACAAAACACAAAACTATCGTATTCGGTCTATAGAAAACTTTAATGCCAACACAACCCGCATTTTAGTTACTACAGATATCATGGCACGTGGTTTAGATTTAGATCTTGTAAGTCATGTTATAAATGTAGACACCCCAAGGTTCCCAGAAAATTACATGCACCGTATTGGAAGAACTGGGCGTGCTCAGGCTCAAGGAACCTCAATACTGCTTACCACAGAAAAAGAACAACCCTTTAGAGAGGATATAGAAACCCTCATGGGCATGACTATTGAAAAAATAGCCATTGCAAAAGAGGTTGAAATTTCGACAAAACTAACTCTAGAGGAACAACCAGATAGCCTAGAGAGAGAAAACCCTCACAAGCAACAATTTGAAGAGGGTGGCACAAGTTTTCATGAAAAGAGCGAGAAAAACAGCCAAACCAACCAAGGTGGTTCTTACAAAAGAATCATAAAATTAAAGTACAAAAAAGCAAGAACTAAAGGAGATAAAAATTTCAATCAAAGAAACAAACAAAAAGGAAAAAAGCCTTTTTAAACTTTCTTTGTGCTATATCAAGTGATCAATAAACAAGTTAAAACACCATGGCTATGCGTATCGATATTATTACCGTATTACCAGAATTACTAAAAAGTCCTTTTGAGGCCTCTATCTTAAAGCGCGCCATAGAAAAAGGATTGGTAGAGGTGCATTTGCACAACCTAAGAGACTTTGCAACCAATAGCTATAACCAAATTGATGACTATCAATTTGGAGGAGGCGCTGGCATGGTGATGATGATAGAACCCATTGACAAATGCATAAGCGGCTTAAAAGCAGAGAGAACTTATGATGAGGTAATTTACATGACACCAGAGGGCCAAACACTGGATCAAGGTATCTCAAACCAGTTATCGCTTAAAGGAAATATTATTATTTTGTGTGGTCATTACAAAGGAGTTGACCAACGGGTTCGTGATCAATTTATTACAAGAGAAATCTCTGTTGGTGATTATGTACTGAGTGGCGGAGAGCTAGCGGCAGCGATTGTTTGTGACTCTGTAATTAGATTAATACCTGGGGTTTTAGGCAATGAAACAAGCGCACTTACAGATAGTTTTCAAGACGGTTTATTAGCGCCACCTACCTATACTAGACCTGCAGAGTATAAAGGCTGGAAGGTGCCAGATGTTTTACTTAGTGGTCACGGTGCTAACATTGAAAAATGGAGAGAAGATCAGGCCTATAAAAACACTCAAAAAAGAAGACCAGATTTATTAAAGTAAAAACAAAAAGGAAGGCAACCAGCCTTCCTTTTCTAAACAACCTAACCAATAAAATAGTAATTAAAATTACTATCCATTATAATTCTGTCTCTTATACACATCTGACGCTG
>CAJXUG010000185.1:0-3492 GCA_913060785.1 uncultured Flavobacteriaceae bacterium
TACGAGATTTCTGCCTGTCTCGTGGGCTCGGAGATGTGTATAAGAGACAGCAAAAGAATTAACACTACCGTTGCTAAAGCAAAAGCCTTAAAAGGTTTTGTAGAGCCGTTAATCACAAAGTCTAAAGACGATACTACACACAACCGTAGAATTGTAATGGCTAGATTACGTCAAAAAGATGTGGTAACACAACTATTTAGGGATGTTGCTGTTAAAATTGGTGATCGCCCAGGTGGTTACACTCGTATCATCAAGTTGGGTAACCGTCTTGGAGATAATGCAGACATGGCAATGATAGAGCTAGTTGATTACAACGAAGTATACAACCCAGGTAAGGCTAAGAAGTCTAAATCTACACGTCGTAGCCGTCGTGGTGGTGCTCCTAAGGTTGCTGCTGCTGCAGTAGAAGTAACAGAAACAAAAGAAGAAGAGTAAATGATTTTTCTTCATTAGATATAAAGGGATAAGCATTTAATGTTTATCCCTTTTTTTTTATCTAGAATTTAATAATGACTTTTTGAGATGCTTTTAGACCATTGTTTAAAAATTATTATAAATCAATGATTAAAAAAAACAACTAGAATTGTATTTTTGTGTAACTATTTTAAAACCATGATGAAATACCAAACAAGAAAAAAGGCGCTGATACTCCTTGCAGATGGCACCATTTTCCACGGAAAGGCAGTAGGAGATAAGCAAGGAACTGCTTTTGGAGAAGTATGTTTTAATACTGGGATGACTGGATATCAAGAAATTTTCACAGATCCTTCCTATTTTGGACAATTGATGGTAACCACCAATGCCCATATAGGTAATTATGGAGTTAACAATGACGAGGTTGAATCTGATAGTGTTAAGATATCAGGTTTAATTTGTAGAAACTTTAGTTACAATTATTCAAGAGACCTCGCAGATGACTCTTTAGAGAATTTTTTAGCTCAAAATAATTTATTTGCTATTAGTGATGTTGATACCCGCGCACTGGTTGGGTATATTCGTGATAATGGATCTCAAAATGCTGTGATATCCACAGATGTTGACAATATAGAAGGACTTAAAAAACAATTGGCCGAGGTTCCAAACATGAAAGGCCTGGAGCTTGCAAGTAAAGTATCCACCAAAGAGCCTTATTTCTTTGGAGATGAAAATGCTAGTTATAAAATATCTGCTTTGGATATTGGTATTAAAAAGAACATTCTTAGAAACTTGGCTCAAAGAGATTGTTATATTAAGGTATTTCCTTATGATTCCTCTTTTTCAGAGTTATCCTCTTTTGAGCCAGATGGGTATTTTTTAAGTAACGGTCCTGGAGATCCTGAGCCACTTACCCGCGCTATCGCAACTGCAAAAGAAATACTAGATTCAAACAAGCCACTTTTTGGAATTTGTCTAGGACATCAAGTGTTGGCTCTTGCTAACGGGATTTCTACGTTTAAAATGCACAATGGCCACAGAGGTATAAACCACCCTATAAAAAACCTCTTAACTGGTAAAGGAGAAATAACTTCTCAAAATCATGGTTTTGCCGTGGATAGAGAACAAACAGAGGCCCATCCAGATGTAGAGATAACACATGTGCATTTAAATGATAATACAGTAGCAGGGATCAGAATAAAAAACAAACCTGTTTTTTCTGTACAATACCATCCAGAAGCCAGTCCTGGTCCTCATGATGCAAGTTATCTGTTTGACCAGTTTATAGAAAACATAAAAAATCAATAAAGCTTTTTTTAAAAAAGCTGAGTTGTTGAGATACATAAAAATAGTACATAAAAAATACAACCCCAAAAAAATACAATTATGAGCATTATCATTGATATTCACGCAAGACAAATATTTGATTCTAGAGGAAACCCTACCGTAGAGGTTGATGTAGTAACCGAGAATGGCTTTGTGGGCCGCGCTGCTGTTCCCTCTGGCGCATCTACTGGAGAACATGAGGCGGTAGAGCTTCGTGATGGTGGAGAGGCTTATATGGGTAAAGGAGTTTCAAAAGCTATCCAAAACGTGAACGGTATCATTTCACAAACACTTTTAGGGGTGTCTGTTTTTGAACAAACTCAAATCGATCAAATCATGATTGATCTTGATGGAACTCCAAACAAATCTAAGCTAGGTGCAAATGCTATTTTAGGTGTTTCTCTGGCTGCTGCTAAGGCTGCTGCCAATGAGTTAGGACTTCCTTTATACCGTTACATAGGTGGTGTGAGTGCAAATACCTTGCCGGTTCCTATGATGAATATTATAAACGGAGGTTCTCACAGTGATGCTCCTATTGCATTTCAAGAGTTTATGGTCATGCCAGTGAAAGCGACTTCTTTCTCCCAGGCAATGCGTATGGGTTCTGAAATTTTCCATAACCTAAAAAAGGTGTTACATGATAGAAACCTCAGTACTGCTGTTGGAGATGAGGGTGGTTTTGCACCAACCCTTGACGGTACAGAAGATGCACTAGACACCATTAAAATAGCTGTTGAAAATGCAGGGTATAGCTTTGGAGACCAAATCATGGTAGCCTTAGATTGTGCTGCCGCAGAATTTTTTGTGGATGGAAAGTATGATTACAAAAAATTTGAGGGTGATACAGGAGTAATACGCACTAGTAAAGAGCAAGCAGATTACCTTGCCCATCTTGCTGAGAATTATCCTATTATTTCTATTGAAGACGGGATGGACGAGAATGATTGGGAAGGTTGGAAGTATCTTACTCAAAAAATAGGTCATAAAGTACAATTGGTTGGAGATGATTTGTTTGTGACAAATGTGGAGCGTTTGTCACGTGGTATTAAAGAAGATACCGCAAACTCTATCTTAATTAAAGTGAACCAAATAGGAACCTTAACCGAGACCATTGCAGCTGTAAACATGGCCCACAATGCAGGGTATACCTCTGTGATGTCTCACAGAAGTGGAGAGACAGAAGATTATACTATCGCAGATCTTGCTGTAGCTTTAAATTGTGGTCAAATCAAAACGGGTTCTGCATCTCGTAGTGACCGTATGGCAAAATACAATCAATTATTACGCATAGAAGAGCAGTTAGATACAGTTGCTTATTTTCCAGGTAAAAAAGCCTTTAAGATATAGCCTGTAGCATCTTTAAAATATACAAAGCCAATGAATCACTTGATTTGTTGGCTTTTTTTAACCAAAAGAGCGGCATTAAATATTAAAAAAATTGCTCAAAATTTCGTACTTTTGCAATCCTTTTTAAAAGAATTACTACAAAAATTACAATATATGTCAAACAATGCTACACTAGAAATTAAGGGAGAGACCTATGAGTTTCCATTAATTACCGGTACAGAAAATGAAGTTGCAATAGATGTTAAAACACTAAGAGCTGTTACTGGTGGAGTTACTACTATAGATCCTGGATATAAAAATACGGGAGCTTGCCAAAGTGCTATTACGTTTTTAAATGGAGAAGAAGGTATTTTAAGATCTGTCTCTTATACACATCTGACGCTGCCGACGAAGAGGATAGTGTAG
>CAJXUG010000186.1:0-3484 GCA_913060785.1 uncultured Flavobacteriaceae bacterium
AGATGTGTATAAGAGACAGATCTTCCTCAGGAAAACTCATATTAACAGCATAAAAAGTAACACCATGCTGCTTACAAAAAGCAACTGCCTCATCTAAGGCTTTTCCTCTTCTGTAGGTCCACAAGATTACCCTATGTCTATTTTCTTGTAATTTTTTAATGGTTTCAAATGCAAATATAATAGGCTTCCCAATTTTTGGATAGGCATCTTCTACAATGGTGCCATCAAAATCTATGGCTATGTTAAGGGTGTCTTTCATGTTGAGGTATTTATGTTTGACTTGGTAAAATTACAAAGAAAATCACCACCAGAGTTTATTATTCTGCGTAAGCTGGCGTATATGGTTTATTTGTAACAATGGTAAGGATATCCTCTTCAAGGGTTGCTGTTTGAGCATATTCAACAAAACGTCCTATTTCTTGTTCATGCTTGTAAAAAATAAAAGTAGGCACATAGGCAATATCAAGCTCTTTTTCATAGCCTTGCGGGGTATCTTTATCATGAGATACAGCGACCATCTCTATGCGCTCCTCATTGATGCCAATACTCTTTAATATTTTGTAAAAATGCGGAACTTCACGCTGGCTATCCTCACACCAAGTGCCCATAAAAGCTTTGATGTAAACACCTGTAAGCTCTTTTTTAAGCTCAATTAATGTAATAGAATCTGGGGTGTACGCTTTGAAGTTTTCAGACATCCAAGGAAATAAACTATCATTTTTAAAATCTGCGTAGCGCACCTTTCCAAGTAGCATTTTTTCACCCTGGTTTTCTGGGTCTGCTACAAGTTTATCGCTAATGTAGTTTTCTTGGGTATTTTCTGTAATAGTTTGCTGGGTCTGTTTTGCTGGGTCTTTACATGAGAGTAGGCTTAAATAAGCAAAGGCTATTAGCACTGTTTTTATGTTTAAATAGTTCATCTTTAAGAATTTTTTATACTAATGATTTTTGTGTCATCTGCTTTGGCTGGGCAACGCCCATGATGTGCAGTATTGTAGGTGCTATATCTCCTAGAACACCGTCATCCACATTTTTTATCTCTGGATCTACCACAATAAGAGGTACAGGGTTTATGGTGTGGGCGGTATTTGGTGAGCCATCTGGATTGCACATAGTCTCACTATTTCCATGATCTGCGATGATAATGGTTGTATATCCATTAGCAAGAGCCGCTTCTGTAATTTTTTTGGCGCAAGCATCTACCACCTCACAGGCTTTTGTGGCAGCCTTTAAATCTCCAGTGTGTCCAACCATATCAGGATTTGCAAAATTCAAACAAATAAAATCTGCGGCTGCTGCCTTGATTTCTGGAAGTATGCTGTCTGTAATTTCATACGCGCTCATTTCTGGCTTTAAATCATAGGTAGCAACCTTTGGTGAGGGACATAAGATTCTTTTTTCACCGGTAAAAGGAGCTTCTCTTCCTCCATTAAAGAAGAAAGTTACATGAGGGTATTTTTCTGTCTCGGCAATGCGTATTTGGGTTTTGTTGTTTTTTTCTAATACCTCTCCAAGGGTTTGGGTGATATTTTCTTTGTTGTAAATTACCTCTATATCTTTAAAAGAAGCATCATAATTTGTAAGGGTTACAAAATGTAAAGGCAGTTTTTTCATGCCGTACTCCTCAAAATCTTGCTGGCTTAATACTTGGGTGAGTTGTCTGGTGCGGTCTGTCCTAAAATTAAAGAAAATAACAACATCGTCTTTTTTGATAGTTGCAAAAGGTGCATTGTCTTTGGTTACTACAAGAGGCTCCAAAAACTCATCTGTAACTCCTGCTTGGTAGCTTTTCTCTATGCTCTTTGAAATGTTACTGGTTGGCGTACCCTTGCCGCTGCACAACAAATCATAGGCTTTTTTTACACGCTCCCAACGGGTGTCTCTATCCATGGCAAAGTAGCGCCCAATTACACTTGCAATACGGCCGGTTGTTTGTTGCATGTAGTCTTGTAAATGCGCTATGTATTGTATGCCAGATTTTGGATCTACATCGCGCCCATCTGTAAAGGCATGCACAAAAACGTTTTCTAATTTTTGATCACTAGCAGCCTTTAAAATTCCTTTTATATGGTCAAGGTGAGAATGTACCCCGCCATCTGAGACAAGCCCAAGTAAATGAATGTTTTTATTGTTGGTTTTGGCATAGGCAAAGGCTTTTTGCAACACTTTTTCATCCTTGAGAGTGTCTTGTGTTACTGCCAAATTAATTTTTGCCAAATCTTGATATACAATTCTACCAGCGCCAAGATTCATGTGTCCTACTTCGCTGTTGCCCATTTGTCCATCAGGAAGGCCAACATGCGCGCCGTGTGTTAATAGATTTGCGTGGGCATATTTTTTTATTGCAGCATCCATAAAGGGAGTTTCTGCCTTTGCCGGGGCAGAGATACTAGGATCTTGTGTGTTACCCCATCCATCTAAGATAAGTAATATAACTTTTTTATTCATGGTGTAAAGATAGGGAGTAATTAACGATTACAAAACCGCAAGGAGCCTAAACAGGTTTTAAGTTACGTGGTTTGTTGAGGTGCGTTTTCTTGGATAATTTAAAGCAGCTCAGGATTAATGTCCAAAATATGTTCTTGTACATACTTGGCAATAAAGCCGTCACTAAAGTGCTCGCTACCCATTATTTTTTCCTGCTGTAGGATGCTTTTAATATCAAGCTTTTTATAGGCCATCAGCATTGGTTTTGATAAGGGTTTGTAACTAAAGTGCCACGGCTCATGAGAAAACCCTTTTCTGTTTGCATCTTTTGTATACACCTCATAAAACCCAAAACTGCTCGCATTTTTTGTAAGCCAAACTTTCATATCACAAAACGGGCCATTGCCATAAAAGTGTTTTTCTTGCAACACACTTGAGGGCCTTGCACCTGTATTTGCCTGTATAATATCAATATCTGTACCCCAGTGATGTCTTGATGTTCCTGGAATGGTAGAGTATTCTATAATTTTTGAAAGTGCCTGTTTTGGTGACAAGCCTTGCCCGGTAAAGCGTTTGTACTTGCCTTCAAATATTTCTTTTTGACGCTCAAAGCTTCTATAGGCAGAGACAATTTCAATGCTTATGTTATCCTTTGCCGCTGCAGCTTTCATCTCTAAAAATGCAGCTTTGGTTTGTTTGTGCATCTTTTGTCTGTAAGAATTTCCAGTAATATCAGGATTTCCTTTCCCGATAAGTTGGGCCTGAGTGAACCTGTCTTGCACGGCGCCAAGGGCAAGGTGAGGTATGGTAAAAAGCCCTAGGCTGCAAATTCCTGTGAGATGTAAAAAGTCTTTTCGTTTCATATAAATGCTGTCTTAAGCTTTCTTTTAAATATACTATTTCTTTACAAAACAACTCCGCTAGAGGTTTAAAACAGCTCCTGTTTCAAGCAGGTAAGTATCTTTTCCTTTCTCAAAAATACGCGCACTATGGTTTCCTTTTAAGGTTATGCGATCTCCAATGACCTCAAGCCAACTACCTGTCTCTTATACACATC
>CAJXUG010000187.1:0-3482 GCA_913060785.1 uncultured Flavobacteriaceae bacterium
CTCATGGAATTGTTTCTTATTACAGTATTACTTTTACTACTAGCTGTTGCTGGTATAGCAATCAAAATTTGGGCTAAAAAAGACGGGGAATTTGCAGGAACTTGTGCAAGTCAAAGCCCTTTTTTAAATAAAGACGCACAGCCATGTGGCTTTTGTGGTAAAACACCAGAGCAGTTTGACACCTGCACGGAAGAAAAAAATTAATTTTTAATTCCTAAAAACTCGAAGTGTTTTTTCACCACACTTAGATGTATTGTTGATTGCAATTCAAATTGTTATCTTTATTTAAAATCGTTTTTCAAAAACTACCCCGTGGAAATAGATAAAACAGCTATAGACATCCAAGTGGCTAATGCAAAATTAGGCAAGCAATCTGCATATAATTTTTTATTAGATCGGTATTGGAATCAGGTGTATGGCTTCCAGATTAAACGCGTTGGAAACGAATTTGAGGCTGAAGACATCACCATAGAAACCTTCGCAAAAGCATTTGATAAAATACACTCCTATAAAGAAACCTATGTTTTTAGCACATGGCTTATTACAATCTCTAAAAACATACAGATAGACAAGACTAGAAAAAAAAATGCAACACTACACACACAGGCAAACTCAGCAAGTGATGCGCAGTTAAAAAGTGTGCCAGATGCAAACCCAACTCCAGAAGATGTGTTAATTACAAAGCAAAATTTAACACAGCTATTGCGAGACATTAAGCTATTAAAACCTGCTTACCAAGAGGTTATTCAGTTACGTTATTTTCAAGAAATGAGCTACAGTGAAATAGCACAAGAACTCACCGAACCCTTGAGCAATATTAAAGTACGTCTATTGCGTGCAAAAAAATTGCTAGCAGAAATTATCACCAAAAACAATAGTCTTTAAACTATATACAGGCCCCTAGCGTATTTGCTCCATTTATTGCATACAATGGGTAAAATATTTCTGTTTTTTTTAACGTATGTAGGTCTTAAAAATACTACACTATTAATTTTGTATCCGTATCTTTGTATTCTATGAGCACAGAAACCTTAGCACCTCAGCAAAGAACTCCAAAACCTAAATGGCTTCGTGTAAAGTTACCTACTGGTAAAAAATACACTGCCCTAAGAGGATTGGTAGACAAATACAACCTGCATACTATTTGCACCTCTGGAAGCTGCCCCAATATGGGAGAATGCTGGACAGAAGGAACTGCAACATTTATGATACTTGGAAACATCTGTACCCGTTCATGTGGTTTTTGTGGCGTTAAAACAGGAAGACCAGAAGATGTAGATTGGGATGAACCAGAAAAAGTGGCTCGATCCATAAAAATCATGGGGATAAAACATGCAGTGGTTACCTCTGTAGATCGTGACGATTTAAAAGACATGGGGTCTATCATTTGGGCAGAGACAGTAAAGGCGATTCGGCGCATGAATCCAGAAACTACCCTTGAGACATTAATTCCAGATTTTCAAGGAAACACGACAAATATAGACCGCATAATTGCTGTAAAACCCGAAGTTGTTTCTCACAACATGGAAACTGTTAAACGATTAACACGTGAGGTACGTATCCAAGCCAAATACGAGAAAAGCTTAGAGGTTTTAAAGTACCTTAAAGACAATGGCATAAAACGCACCAAGAGTGGAATGATGCTTGGTCTAGGAGAAACGCAAGAAGAAGTAATCCAAACCATGAAAGATTTGCGCGGGGTAGGGCTTGATATACTTACCATTGGGCAATACTTGCAACCTTCAAAAAAACACTTACCTGTCAAAGAATATATCACGCCAGAACAATTCAAAAAATACGAAGAAATTGGTCTTGAAATGGGCTTTAGACATGTAGAGAGTAGTGCACTGGTTCGTTCTTCTTACAAGGCTCAGAAACACCTCACTTAAAATACTATGGCAACAATTAAAGTTGGTATTAACGGCTTTGGGAGAATTGGCAGAAGGGTCTTTAGGTTGTTATTGCAACACCCAGAAATTGAGGTAGTAGCCATTAACGATATTGCAGACGCCAAAACACTTAGCCACCTTGTAAAGTATGATAGCATCCATGGGGTGCTTCAAAGAAAAGTAGAGAGCACCACCCATAGTATCAAAGTGGATGACACATCATATCCTTTTACTTCGCAGGCAGCCATTCCAAAGATACCCTGGCAAGGGGTAGATATTGTTATTGAAGCCACTGGAAAATTTAAAACAAAATTAGCATTAGAGCAGCACGTTTCTAGTGGAGCGAAAAAAGTAATTCTTTGTGTTCCTCCCGTAGACGATCAAATTAAAATGATAGTCGCTGGAGTTAACGACCATAAGTTAAAACCAGAAGATTGTATTATTTCAAACGCATCCTGCACCACCAATAATGCAGCTCCTATGTTGAAGCTTATCCACGATGCGTTTGAAATAGAACAAGCCTATATTACAACTGTGCACTCATACACCACAGATCAAAGCCTGCACGATCAGCCTCACAAAGACCTTAGAAGAGCTAGAGCTGCGGGGCAATCTATAGTACCCACCACAACGGGGGCCGCAAAGGCGCTCACCAAACTTTTCCCTGATTTAAACAATGTTATTGGAGGATGCGGCATACGTGTTCCTGTTGCCAATGGCTCTTTGTGTGACATTACCCTAAATGTTAAAAAAAAGACCTCAATACAAGAAGTAAACACCTTATTTGAAAAAGCTGCTAACGGCCCCTTAAAAGGTATATTACAATACACCCAGGACCCCATTGTGTCTATAGATATTGTAGGAAACACACACTCTTGTGTTCTTGACTCAGAAATGACCTCAGTTATTGGTAAAATGATAAAAATTATCGGCTGGTATGATAATGAAACTGGATATTCTTCAAGAATTATAGATTTGGTATACAAAATGTCGAGGAAATAACTATATTTACCGATAAACTACATTTATTGATGAACAAGATTTTTTTCTATTGTTTACAAATAGCGGTTGTTTTTACCCTTTATATCGCACCTTTTTCGCTGTTAGCACAAAAGGCCGATACAAATAATGCTGCAACCACACTTAACTCAGTAAGGCTCATAGAGCAATATAGAGAAGAGGCTTGTGGCGCTGTAATCTCACTAAATTTTGAACTGGCTTTAGAAAAAATAAAAAAAGCAAACAACCTTGCCATTAGTCTTCAAGATTCATCAGGCAAAGGAGAAACCATTCTTAGCAATGCACAACTGCATTATTATCTTGAAAGTTATGACAAGGCTGCAAAACTTAACAGCACTGCCATAGCGCAATTAAAGGCTTCACAAAACACAGAGAAACTTGCTAGCGCACTATCTCTTCAGGGCTTTATTACTACAAAACTATCTGAATTTTCAGCCTCAGAAAATTACTTTAAACAAGCAGACGCTCTCTATAGTGCAGGCAATAACGAGGGAGGTAAATCTTCTATCTTGCTTGGTAGAGGAACTGTCTCTTATACACATCTCCGAGCCCACGAGACAGGCAGAAATCTCG
>CAJXUG010000188.1:0-3449 GCA_913060785.1 uncultured Flavobacteriaceae bacterium
ACACTATCCTCTTCGTCGGCAGCGTCAGATGTGTATAAGAGACAGACTTTATAGCCTTTTAAAACATCCTCTTTCATTGCTTTTGCAGTTAGAAAGATAATAGGCACGTCTTGATTTTTTTCACGTATTTCTTTGGCTAATGTAAACCCATCTTTATAAGGCATCATTACATCTAAAATACAAAGATCATAATCATCTTTTTTAAATTTTTCAAAACCTTCCATACCATTTTTGGCATGTACAACATTATAGTCATTCATGGTAAGATAATCTTTTAGAACAGTTCCAAAATTTGGATCATCCTCTACCAGTAGTATTTTTTTGTTTTCAATTTCCATACGTTAAGATATTAAGTGTAATTTAATTATAAATGTGCTTCCTTTTTCTTGTTCACTCTCGATGGTGATTTTTGCATCATGATCATCAAGTATTTTTTTTACGTAAGACAATCCAAGTCCATGTCCTTTTACATTGTGTATATCTCCGGTGGGGACACGGTAGAACTTGTCAAATATTTTATTTTGTACTGCTTTACTCATGCCAATGCCTTGGTCTTGAATTTTTACAATAACCCTATCTTTTGTGCTTTGGGTATAAAGATCAATTTTTGGCGGTCCTTCAGAGTATTTTACTGCATTATCCAGGATATTAACAATTACATTGGTGAGGTGCGGCTCATTGACAAAAACGTCTGTTTTCAAAGCCCCAAAATGCGGTTTTACATATCCGCCATTATCTTCAACAATTAGGCTAATGTGAGACACAGAATCTTCAATAATGTGATGTATGTTGTGGTGTTCTTTAGGTAAATCAAGTTCATTTTTTTCGAGACTAGAAATTCTTAATACATCTTCTACTTGGCCTAACATTCTTTTATTTTCATCACGAATCATTTTCAGATACTTAGCAAAAAATACCTCATCCCCTTTTACCTTTGGATTTTTAAGGGCATCTAAAGCCAAGCCAATGGTAGCAATAGGCGTTTTAAACTCATGAGTCATGTTATTTATGAAATCATTTTTAACTTGAGCTATTTGCCTTTGTTTCACCAATTGGCTCAGTGCACTATAAAAAGCAATAAAAATAACACTAGTAAAACAAAGCGATAGTATAGACATCCCAAAAATGGTAGACCAAACATCACGTTCTTGTTCAAAGAAATTTACGTACAGTTGGTAGCCTTTATTTATATCATTATTCTCAAACAGAGGTACTCTAAAGGTAGTCTGTGGAGATATATCAAATTTCTTGGAACGCACTTTAGTGGCCAAATTATTGCTATATACTGCAAATTGAAATCTTGATTTCACACCTCTATCTTCCAATTGCCTTGAAATACTTTGCTGAATTTCTTGTGCAGTTACTCTACTGTGCAGGGGGGTATTTGCAGATATATTAGCAAATGCATTTTCAAATTGTATTCTTTCGTAATCTTTTAATCTGGCAAAAGATTCTGTTTTTATGATTTGATTACTAGACCCATCGACACTTTTCAATACTTTTTGTGTTTTTGTTTTGCTAGTAACCTTTTTAAAAACAATACTATCAATATCTGTATCTAGAAAACTAGTAGATATTTTGTAATCTTCTTCTAAAATTCCGTCAGAGAATATAAAAGAGTCATTGGTTTTATCGGTATTAATTTTATAGATTAATTCACTGATACTAATACTCTCTGGTGTTCCTGCCTCAGATAAAATATCGCTGTATATGGTGTAGTATTTTTCAATTTCTTTTAATTCAATTTCTTCAGAGGTATTGACTAACACTTGCCTTACATTAGATATGAACTGTGTTTCTTTATTATCATAAGAATTAGAAATCCAGTACCATTGAACGAAAATAATCCCAAGCAGAGAAAGCGCCATTAACGCAACTAGTAAGCTAAAGATTTTTTTATCCATAACTCAAAAGTAAGTTTTTAACATATAGCCATTCTTGTCTTTAACTTAATAATAACAAAAAAACTAGAGAGATGAAATACAAGTACTTAGCAGTGTTTTATGAATTTTTTGTACTTGATTTTTTGTGCTTGTGAGATCTATGTTTTCAATAACATAATTAGCCAAAGGAATTTTCTTTTGATCCTCCCATTGGTTTTCCATGCGGGCGTTTACATCAGCTAGGGTGATTGTATCTCTAGAGAGAACTCTCTGGACTCTCACCTCTCTTGGAGCGGTTACCAATATTGTGGCATCACAGTGAGTAAAACCCCCATTTTCAAATAAAATAGCAGCTTCTTTAACACAATAGGGAGCATCTTGTTTTTGAACCCAGCGTTTAAAACTAGCGGTTACTTCGGGATGAACAATAGCGTTCAACCCATCTAATAAGAGTGGATCGTTAAAAACCTTTTGGGCGATATAAGCGCGATTAGGCATCTCATTGGAGTATGCTGAGGTTCCTAATAATGAAATTACTTTTGCTCGTACTACTTTAGAGGATGCCAAGATCTTTTTTGCCTCAATATCGGCAATATACACGGGTACTCCCAAGGCTTTAAAAAGCATTGCTATAGTTGATTTGCCACTACCTATACCGCCTGTAAGTCCTATAATTTTCATTTAAAAATCAATAAATCTATTTTTTTTGTTTCCATCTCTACACCCGTAATGTTAGCAGGCATCTGCGTAACTACAGGAATCACAAAGTTATCTTCTACATCTCTGGTGTTATAGTCACAAATAATGGTGAAATCTGCTGGGACAATTTCATTAAACTGTGCTACTGGAACATTAAAAGCAACCCTAATACTAGCAGGTAATAATTTAAAATTCCCTTGAGGTGGTTGGTTAATCATAGTTACAGGAACCATAAGTATTTTTTGAGAAAATTCAGATACTTTTTGAGAGATAATAACATTATTTGGAGAAATCGATACTGCTCCAGTTGGCCAGCTTTCCAGCAAAATATCCTGAGCAAAAGAAGCTGAAATATCTAAAAGTTCTAAAGGAGTTGTTTTAACAGAAAAAATAGTATCCAACATTTGTCTTGAACCAGTGATAGTTATAGAATCTGGATTGATTTGTCTGGCTCCCAAGCCGTCAAAACCAATATTATATGAAATAGAAACCTGCGACACAACAGGAACCTTCTTTGAGCTAAGCTGATCTAGATTTAAAATAAGCTCTGGTAAAGATAGCTGAGTAACAAAACCTGCATCAACAACTTGTTTTAGTATGAGTTTCTCCAGTGCAGCACCATCTACTGTGGCTGTATTTGTAGATTCATTGAAATAGGCACCTACATCAATTTTAATGTTGGGTTTTTTAAAAACATAACCTAAAAACTCAAATCTTGTGGCATTTACATTAAAAGAAAAATCTTCAGGAGTATTTTCGTTTAACATAAACCCTTGTGGAATATTAACATAACTTATCATTGTAACTACAGAAGTAACATCTGTCTCTTATACACATCTGACGCTGCCGACGAAGAGGATAGTGTAG
>CAJXUG010000189.1:0-3426 GCA_913060785.1 uncultured Flavobacteriaceae bacterium
CCTCTTCGTCGGCAGCGTCAGATGTGTATAAGAGACAGCTATATGGTACTTTGACCATAAAAGATGTCACCAAAGCTGTTGTTTTTGATGTGTATTATGGTGGTACAGCCAAGAGTGAACAAGGTGAAAAATTGGGTATGAAAGCCACGACTACTATAAACCGTTTTGACTACAATATTAATTACGACCCTACGGCATCTGGTATTGGAAAAGATGTGGGCATTGTGGTACACCTACAGTTTGCCAAACAGTAAGATTATTGCTAATTGAAATTTAGACACCATGAAAAAGATCAGATTAGAAAAGATAAGTAAAACTGAAGTACAGGTGAGGAACTTGATTGCAGCTGCTTTGACTGTTCTTTTATCAACAGGTGAGATAAAAGGGTTTCCGTTTTACTTCCTTTTAGTTGTTATTCTTCTGCTCGTTTACACTATTGTGGTGGAGAAGAGCATGATCAAAGCACGATTTTATTCAAGTGAGACGGTAGAGGAATAATTTCAGAAAAAAACATTAGGACATGAAATATAAAATTGCGGCCATAATAGGCTCACTTAGAAAATGTTCGTTCAGTAGTAAAACGGCAGAAAACCTCATTCGACTGGCTCCAGAAAATATAGAAATGGAGATTGTGGAAATAGGTCAGCTACCCCATTATAACGAAGATTTGGATACGGAAAACCCCCCAAAAGAGTGGGTGGAATTTCGCGATCAAATCAAAACATTTCATGGTGTCTTTCAATTTACCCCAGAGTACAACCGCTCTTTCTCGGGTGTACTTAGAAGTACTTTGGATGTTGGTTTCCCGTCCCTACGGTAAAAGTGTCTGGAACGGTAAACCAGTAGCTGCGGCTAGTTCCACAATGAGTCCTATGGGTGCCTACTTGGCCAATCATTGGAGCTTTTAAATATGCCCGTGATGCAGCAGTCTGAAATCTATGTGGGCAATGTGCACTAACTGTTTAATGAGAATGGAGGTGTAGTAAAAACCTCTAAAGAATTCTTCAAACAGGTGATTGACGCCTATGCGGATTGGGTGCATAAAATCTTGGACCAGTATAATTAAAATGATTTAAAATGAGTGAAAAAGAACAGAATCCATTGCTATGCAACCCAGAAACAGGGGTGTGTGAAATTCCCAATCAACAATCCTCTTCTAGCCAGAACGTTCAGTTTACAGCTGATGGCAAGCCTATTCGCGTCATCTATTATACCGATCCCATCTGCTCAAGCTGTTGGGGCATAGAACCACAATTACGAAAGTTGAAGCTGGAATATGGACACCTGCTAAATTTTGAATACAAAATGGGGGGATTGTTACCCGACTGGAGGTATAACAGTGGTGGTTTGAGCAAACCAGAAGATATTGCCAAGCATTGGGACGACGTAAGTTCTTATTTGCTAATGCCTATAGATGGCGATGTATGGTTGGAAGACCCTTTGTATTCTTCTTATCCGCCATCTATAGCTGTTAAAGCCGCACAGATTCAGGACGACCAAAAGGCGCTAGTATTTCTACGGCGACTACGCGAACTGTTGTTTCTTGAAAAGAAGAATATTACCAAATGGGAACATGTTGTACAAGCAGCACTCTACTCAAAGTTGGACGTGAATCAATTGAAAGAAGATTATCTGAACGGAAGCGGCGAAAAACACTTTCTTGAGGATATGGAACTAGGCCGTCAATTAGGTATTCGTGGTTTTCCAACCATTATATTTATAGACGAAAAAGGAAACGACCAAATTGTATATGGCGCAAGACTTTATGCAGATTATGAGAAGGCTATTAAGAAGTTATTGCCCATAAGTAAGAAAAAGTACTATGATAATTCTTTGAACAATTTGATGAGCCATTATCCATCACTCACAGTGAAGGAATATGCAGAATTGTCAAATATCAACATCCTCTTAGCAAAACAATCTCTAGAATCGTTGAGCAGCAGCAACCGACTTAAAAAAACAGTAACCAAGAATGGCAATCTGTATTACAACTAACCCTATAAAACAAAAAAGACAACATGAAAAATTCAGAAAAAAAAGTGGTTATCATTACTGGAGCAGCAATGGGACTTGGTTTGGCTGCTGCCAAAGAACTGGCCTCTAAAGGTATAAATCTTACACTAGTAGATTACAATGAAAAAAGTTTGAAAGAAGCCAAGGATAAAATAAGTGAATTATATCAAGACATTAAAATCCTTACTGTAGTCGCAGATGTTTCTGATGAGGCCGCTGTGAAAAACTACGTGGACAAAACGGTAAAAGTCTTTGGTAGAATTGACGGTTTGTATAATAATGCTGGTATTGAGGGTAAACAAGCAAGCATTAGCGACTATGACGTTACAATTTTTAAAAAAGTGATTGACATAAACTTGATGGGGGTTTATTACGGATTGCGATATGTAATTCCTGTTATGCAAAAACAAAATTTCGGACGTATTGTAAATGTAGCTTCGGTTGGTGGTATTCGGGGAGTGCTCAACCAAATGCCTTATGTTGCCAGTAAACATGCCGTATCGGGAATGACAAAAAATGCTGCACTTGAATATGGTAGATATGGTATCAACACCAATGCTATTGCCCCTGGAGCAATTTTAACACCTATGGTAGCAGAAGCATTTAAACAAGTAAACCCTGACAATCCTAAAGCGGCAGAAACTGAATATGCCCAACGTAATCCGATAAAAAGATTGGGGTTACCAATAGAAGTAGCTAAAGTGGTCGCTTTTCTTTTAAGTGAAGATGCCTCTTACGTGAATGGACAGACCCTTGCTATTGACGGTGGAGAATCTAATATTTATGGAAATGTATAATAATAGTATGAAACCTAAAGACATCAAGCATCCAAGATTCTGCAATATTGATACAGGTTTGTGTGTTATACCGGTTCAATTTATAGACCCCGTTGAGATTACAAACGTTCATTTATCTGATGAGTGTCTTTAGAGTGAAATTAACAGGATATTAATAGATACGATGAAAGCATATACTACCTTAAAAAAAAAACGATATGCGATTTAATACAGCAAGGCAATATCTTAAATTTTAATATAAATAGTGATTGTATAGAATGTCCATCAAACCATTAAAAACTTAAGCCAAATGGGTTTGAGGTTGATAGCATGTACCGCCTTCAAAAGATGCCGGATGTAGATAACGAAAGCATATTATATGCCATTTCATCCTTTGATAACAATGCTAAAGGGCTATTGGTAAATGTCTATGTTATTTATGCTGACACGTCTTCAGCCGATCTGGTTGCTAAACTTGACAAACATATCTCTTAGTATTGTTTACCGAATAAACTTAAATAATTAGGACTAAACAACATCAGTCGACTCATACTCCTACATAAAAAAATTAAAGGATTAATGAAAACACCTGTCTCTTATACACATCTCCGAGCCCACGAGACAGGCAGAAATCTCG
>CAJXUG010000190.1:0-3403 GCA_913060785.1 uncultured Flavobacteriaceae bacterium
TACACTATCCTCTTCGTCGGCAGCGTCAGATGTGTATAAGAGACAGGATCAATACGGGCATGGCGGCCAGACCTATTTACTTCAAATAGACTACAATCACTTTTTGGCTTTTACTGCCAAGGAGGTCCCCCTGGCCACTGCCAATCTAAAAAAACTCATTAAAAAACAGCTAAACCCGTATCAAGAATCTTTAGTTAAGATGGAATTGGCAGATATCTTGGTCTTTGACGAGAAATTTAATAGAGCGCTAATTTATTATTCTCAAATCCAAAACAAAGTGAAAAGTGACGTCTTGGCGCAAGAGGCTAGATTTAAAGTAGCAAGAACAAGTTATTTTAAAGGTGATTTTGTTTGGGCAAAAGCCCAGACAGATGTTTTGCGTAAATCTACCACCCAGCTTATTGCCAATGATGCCCTGAAAATGACACTCATGATTCATGACAACACCCTGGAAGATTCTTTGCAAATTGCCTTGAAAAAATATGCCCGGGCAGATTTCTTAGCACTACAAAACAAAGATGCTCAGGCCATCGAGGTTTTGTCAGAAATTTTGACCACCCATAAAGGAGAAAAAATAGAAGACGAAGCCCTTTTAAAACAAGCAGAGCTCTTCCAAAAAACAGGGCAATACAAAAAAGCCGAGGCCAATTACCTCAAAATAATTGCTGTTTATAAAGATGAAATCCTAGCAGATGATGCGTATTTCAATCTCGCAAATTTATATGAGCATCAATTACAAGATCCTCAAAAAGCAAAACAGTATTACGAGCAAATTATTTTTGACTTTGCAGACAGTATTTACTTTACCCAGGCTAGAAAGAAGTATCGGATGCTGCGAGGAAGATAATATCTAAAACTGCTTTTAAAGCCAAGAAAACTATAACCTTGAAATAACCCTATGTATATATATAACGTCACTATTAACGTAGAAAATTCCATACACTTGCAGTGGTTAGATTGGATGAAAAACAGCCACATACCTGCAATGCTGGCTACCAATAAATTCAGTAAAGCCCTAATGACCAAAGTAATGGTGGAAGAAGAGATGGGCGGCATCACCTACTCTGTGCAATACACCACAGATAGCAAACAAACCCTAGAGAAGTATTACACACAAGATGCCCCAACACTCAGGGCGCAAGGCAAAGCATTTGAGGGGAACTATATAGCCTTTAGAACAGAACTTGAAGTAATTTGTGAGCAATAACTCGCAAGATACCTCTACAACACACATCATGGCAAAAAAGAAAAAATACAACAAGCATAGCGCGGTTCCTAAGAGAGAATTTAATCCGCAAAACGATTCTGTACGCGCAAAAAAATACCTTGGACAGCATTTTTTAGTAGACGAGACTATTGCCAACGACATCTCTGAAACCCTGCAGCTTGAAGGCTATAAAAACGTACTGGAAATTGGGCCTGGAACTGGTGTAATGACCAAGTATTTACTAGAGAAAGACATCAATCTAGTGGCCATGGAACTCGATAGCGAATCTGTGGAGTATCTTATCAATAATTACCCCAACAAAAACCTGCAGATTTTAGAAGCAGATTTCTTAAAAGAAGACTTACAAGATTATTTTGGAATAGAGCAGTTTGGTATAACAGGTAACTTTCCTTACAATATATCTACCCAAATTGTATTTAAAATGCTTGAGATTAAACAGCAGGTGCCAGAATTTAGTGGCATGTTTCAAAAAGAGGTGGCTATGCGTATTTGTGCAAAAGAAGGTAGTAAAACCTATGGTATACTCTCTGTGCTAACCCAAGCATTTTATGATGCCGAGTATCTTTTCACGGTTCCACCCACGGTATTTAACCCACCACCCAAAGTAGAGAGTGGCGTGCTGAGACTGCGCAGAAAAGCCTCCTTAGATATTGATTGTAGTGAGCTCATGCTGTATAAAGTTGTCAAAACTGCCTTCCAACAAAGACGTAAAACCCTACGAAATAGTTTAAAATCTTTTAATCTTTCAGATAAAATAAAAGAAGATGCTATCTTTGGGCAAAGACCCGAGCAGCTATCTGTAGCGCAATTTATTGCACTAACACAAAAATTAGAAGCCGATGCAATTTCAACTCACCAGTGATTTTATAGAAAACATAGCACAGCTCATTGCCAAAAAAGATGGTAATGCGCTGCGCGAAGTATTGCAAAATTTTCACTTTGCAGACATCGCAGAACTCCTTGAAGAGCTTAAAAGCGATCAGGCAACCTACTTAATTCAACAACTAGAAAGTGATTTAACATCTGAGGCTCTAATGGAGCTTGATGATGATGTGCGAGAAAAAATTCTTGAGCGCCTTTCTCCTAAAGAAATTGCAGCAGAGCTAGAAGAGCTTGACACAGATGACGCCGCAGATATTATTGCTGAGCTAGATGAAAAAATTCAGCAAAAAGTAATAGATAAAATTGAAGATCAGGAGCATGCCGCAGATATTGTTGAACTGCTTAAATATGATGAGGATACCGCTGGAGCTTTAATGGCTAAAGAATTGGTGCAGGTAAAAGAAACCTGGACGGTAGCAGGCTGTGTCCGTGAAATGCGCCGACAAGCAGAAAACGTAACTAGAGTGCACTCCATTTATGTTACCAACAAAGAAGGAAAACTAACAGGAAGACTTTCTTTAAAAGATTTACTGACCGCAGAAGCAAAAACAAAAATTAGTGATGTTTTTATACCAAAGGTAGATTACGTGACTGTGCATACAGAAAACGAAGAGGTGGCACGTATTATGCAAAAGTATGATTTAGAGGCGATCCCTGTTGTTGATGATCATGGCATTTTGATGGGAAGAATTACCATTGATGATATTGTAGATTTTATAAAAGACGAGGCAGAAAAAGATTACCAAATGGCTGCGGGTATCTCTCAAGATGTAGAGGCAGATGATAGCATTATAGACCTTACCAAAGCGCGCTTGCCTTGGCTGGTGCTTGGACTCCTAGGAGGTCTTGGGAGTGTGTATATTATGAGAGGTTTTGATGAGGCCCTTGCAACCCATGTAGAGCTGTTTTTCTTCACCCCTCTTATTGCCGCCATGGCTGGAAATGTTGGAGTACAATCTAGTGCTATTATTGTACAAGGTTTGGCCAATGACAATGTAAAGGGAAGTTTGTTTAAAAGACTACTAAAAGAAGTAGGCCTTGCCCTTATAAATGGTCTCGCCCTTGGGGTGTTGGTTATTTTATTTGGCGCTCTAACACAGATGGACCAACAAGTGGCATTTACCATCGCCATTTCTATGCTTTTGGTAATTATAGTTGCTGCCCTGGTGGGAACCTTTGTGCCAATTATCTTAGATAAAAAAGGCATTGATCCGGCCATTGCAACAGGGCCGTTTATAACTACAACTGTCTCTTATACACATCTCCGAGCCCACGAGACAGGCAGAAATCTCG
>CAJXUG010000191.1:0-3395 GCA_913060785.1 uncultured Flavobacteriaceae bacterium
CACTATCCTCTTCGTCGGCAGCGTCAGATGTGTATAAGAGACAGCCTATTACTTGTTGGTACATTGTCTTTTTGTACGAACAAAACTAATAATATCAATAATAAACAAAGCCCCCAGGTCATTGATACTAATACAACAACAAAAAAGACACCTCTTTTTACACTTGTAAATAGCCAGAAAAGCGGCATTACATTTAATAACTTTAATAAAGAAAATAACGGCTATAATTATTTTGCCTATGAGTATTTTTACAATGGTGGCGGTGTAGCCACCGCAGATTTTAATAATGATGGCCTGTTAGATATTGTTTTTACAGCAAATATGGCCTCAAACAAACTGTACATAAATAAAGGAGAATTTACATTTCAAGATATTACACAAACTGCAGGCATCAATTCTAACACCCAAGATTGGTGTACTGGAGTAACTATTATAGATATAAACAGTGATGGGTATCAAGATATTTTTATATCCAGATCTGGATGGTTTGACAATGACCAACAAAACAAACTAAGCAATCTTTTATTTGTAAATAACAAAGATTTGACTTTTACAGAGCGTGCTTCCAAATACGGCTTCACAGATCAATCTAGATCTAACCAAGCTTGTTTCTTTGACATGGATAATGATGGTGATCTAGACATGTACCTAATAAACAACCCCAAAAAACACACCAAAACCAGAGAGTATAAAAATGGAGATATTAGGCTAGTAGATGTTGGTGCCACCTATCAAGACAGTGATAAACTATACGAAAACAAAAACGGCACCTATGTAGATATTACAAAAAAAGCAGGTCTGGTAAACTCAGATTATGGGCTTGGAATTGTTGCCGCAGATTTAAACCAAGACGGCTTTCAAGACCTATATATAGCCAACGATTATTCAAAACCAGATGCTGTACTCATTAATAACGGTAACGGTACTTTTAAAAACACCACAAACCAAACTCTTAAACATATGTCTAAGTTTTCAATGGGTGTAGACATTGCAGATATAAACAATGATGGTTTGCTGGATATTTTTAATTCTGAAATGCTAGGACAAGACAACTACTCAAAAAAAGTAAACATGGCTTCCATGAATCCAAAACTATATTGGGGTTTTGTAAATTCTGGTTACCAATATCAAGATATGCATAATAGTTTGCAATTAAATAATGGTAATAACACCTTTAGTGAAATTTCATGGATGGCAAATGTAGCCGAAACAGATTGGTCTTGGTGCCCTCTTATTGCAGACTTTGACAATGATGGTTACAAAGATATTTTTGTAACAAATGGTATTAAAAGAGAGGTATTCAATAAAGATTTTAACAACAAACAAGGGAAAGGCCTTACAGAAAACCCAGGCCTTTTTGAGGGTGCTATTCGTTTTTTACCTGTAAAAAAATCATTCAATGCTATGTTTAAAAACAATGGAGATTTAACCTTCACAGATAGCGCCATGGATTGGGGTTTAAAAACACAGGCATTTAACTCAAACGGTGCTGCATATGCAGATCTTGACAATGATGGAGATTTAGATTTAATACTAAACAACATGGAAGACAAGGCAGCTGTTTACAAAAACAATGCTGCAGAGAAAAACAATGCCCTTACACTCACTTTAACAAAAAATGGAAATATTGCTTATGGGGCAAGAGCATCTCTATTGCAAGGTGAAAAACAGCAAACATCACAAATTACAAATACACGAGGATTTCAATCTGTGTCAGACCATCGCATACATTTTGGAATTGGAGAAAAAACTAAAACAGACTCAATTATAATTACTTGGCCTGATAACAAAAAAAGTGTTTACACAAATCTGGCCTCAAATACAAACCACGCTCTTAGGTATGAAGATGCAGTTTTTACAAACCTTAGTAAAAAGCCTGCAATAGCTGTTTTTAAAAATGTAACAAACAAAATAGGAATTACATCAAAACATCAAGAAAACGAATTTGATGATTATATAGCTGAAATACTCTTACCTCATAAGCTATCTCAAGAAGGGCCATTTATAGATGTAGCAGATGTAAATGCAGACGGTCTAGAGGATTTTTATCAAGGAAATGGTGTTGGCTATCCTGGAGTATTATACCTGCAAAACCCAAATGGCACTTTTAAAAAATCACAACAAAAGGCCTTTGAAAAAGATAAAATGAGCGAAGATTTGGGTGTTTTATTTTTTGATTTTGATCAAGATGGAGATAAAGATTTATATGTAGTAAGTGGTAGCAATGAGCATGATTTAAATAGCACCCTGCAACTTGATAGATTGTATAAAAATGATGGTAAAGGAAATTTCACTAAAACCTCTGGTGTTATTCCTAGGGTATACGCCAGTGGAAGCTGCGTTAAAGCATCAGATATAGACAATGATGGAGATCTAGATCTTTTTATTGGAGGATTTCAAACACCAGGTAACTATCCTCGGGCTGGAGAGAGCCAGTTATTAATAAACTACAATGGTGTTTTTAAAAATGAAATTGTTAGCCGTACAGATAACATGAGCAGTATAGGTATGGTAAAGGACGCCGTATTTACAGATATAAATAACGACAACCAGCAAGACCTTGTACTTGTAGGACACTGGATGGCTATAGAAATTTACATAAACAATAATGGTGCCTTCACAAATCAAAGTAAAGCGTATGGTACAGACAATAAAATTGGTTGGTGGAATACAATAACTGCAACAGATATAGACAAAGATGGGAATATAGATGTATTGGCCGGTAATTTAGGAACCAACAGTAAGCACAAAGCAACAAACGAGCAACCTTTTGTTATAATGGCCAAAGATTTTGACAAAAACGGAACCAATGACATCGCCCTAGGATACTATAATGACAATCAGCTATATCCTGTTAGAGGTCTTCAATGCTCATCAGAACAAGTACCTAGTATAAAAGCAAATGTAAGTTCTTACGCAGAATTTGGTAGCCTTACTTTTGACCAGGTGTATAGCAATTTTGATACAAATAATGCCATAACACACAAAGCTACTTACTTTGAAAGCGCGCTACTATTAAATAAAAATAATCAGTTTACATATACAGCGCTGCCTAATACAACACAAGTTGCTCCTACAAATGGTATACTAGTGCTAGACATTGATAATAATGGTACAGAGGAAATAATTTCTGTAGGAAATCAGTACCCTGTAGAGGTAGAAACTGGAAGGTATGATGCTCACACAGGTAGTGTTATGACCAATGATTTAAAAACTATATCATTACAAAACTCTGGATTTTTTAATGATAAAGACGCCAGAGATATAGACCAGATTACTATTAAAGGAGTAAAACACATCATGGTAAGCAACAACAGAAATAGTATTGAGTTTTTTAAGGTAAACTAATATTCCACAAAAAATTCATATTTATTAACCACTGATGTAGTTCCTGT
>CAJXUG010000192.1:0-3386 GCA_913060785.1 uncultured Flavobacteriaceae bacterium
ACTATCCTCTTCGTCGGCAGCGTCAGATGTGTATAAGAGACAGAATTAGAGCAGTAGAAAAACTGATAAACACAGAAGCATCATGAGTACCTTTACAATATTTTTAATTTTAATTATTTTCGTAGCATTTTTGCTAATAGTAGTAATAATGGTTCAAAACCCAAAAGGTGGCGGATTATCTTCTTCTTTTGGAGGTGGAGGATCCACACAAATGGGTGGTGTACAAAAAACCACAGATTTTTTGGACAAGTCTACATGGACCCTTGGAGGTTTATTACTTGTGTTAATTTTACTATCAAGCATTCCTCTTGTAGGGAGCATTGAAACACAACAATCAAGTATTCAAGATACAGAGGTGATACAAACCGCGTTACCAACACCGGATAACGCTCCTGTAGATACGCCATAAAAAACACCACAACACTTAAAAAAAATGCCAGCTTGTCACTAAGCTGGCATTTTTTATTTTTATAGCTATAAAAATGTCAGTTTTAAGGTGTTGGCATACTTTCTGCCAATAGTTACTTATAATAAAAACAACGTCTAATACAATTTTTGCTTTTGCAGAAATTAAAAACTAATATAATAATGGGATTAAAAATTCAACCTCTTTCAGACAGAGTCGTGGTAACACCTCAAGCAGCAGAAACAAAAACAGCCTCTGGATTATACATACCAGATAGCGCTAAAGAAAAACCACAACAAGGCATCATCGCTGCTGTAGGAAACGGAAAAAAAGACCACAAGATGACAGTAAAAGTTGGTGATACTGTACTGTATGGTAAATATGCTGGCACAGAATTAAAGCTAGATGGAAAAGAGTATTTAATTATGCGCGAGGAAGACATCCTTGCAATAATTTAACTATAAAAGGTAACAATTATTAACTACTATAAGCCCCACAGGTAAGGGGTTATAAAATTAAAATAACATGGCAAAAGATATAATATTTGACTTAGATGCTCGTAATGGCATTAAGCGTGGTGTAGATGCATTGGCAAATGCAGTAAAAGTAACATTGGGTCCTAAAGGGCGTAATGTAATTATTGGCAAATCATTTGGAGCTCCAGTTGTAACTAAAGATGGAGTTTCTGTGGCCAAAGAAATTGAATTAGAAGACCCCCTTGAAAACATGGGTGCTCAAATGGTAAAAGAAGTAGCAAGTAAAACCAACGATTTGGCTGGTGATGGAACTACAACAGCTACCGTTTTGGCTCAGGCTATTGTAAAAGAAGGACTCAAAAACGTTGCGGCAGGTGCAAACCCAATGGATTTAAAAAGAGGGATTGACAAGGCAGTAGAGGCTATTGTAAAAGATCTTGAAAAACAAACCACTACAGTGGGAAATTCTAGCGAAATGATTAAACAAGTTGCTGCAATCTCTTCAAACAATGATGAGGCTATTGGTAGTTTAATTGCAAAGGCTTTTGGAAAAGTTGGTAAAGAAGGTGTCATTACCGTTGAAGAGGCTAAAGGAACGGATACCTATGTAGATGTTGTGGAAGGAATGCAGTTTGATCGTGGTTTTTTATCTCCTTATTTTGTTACAAACAGTGAGAAAATGCAGACAGAACTTGAAAACCCAATGATTTTATTGTGTGATAAAAAGATCTCTTCTATGAAAGATCTAATGCCTGTCTTAGAGCCAGTTGCTCAACAAGGGAAGTCTTTACTTATCATTGCAGAAGATGTGGATGGAGAAGCTTTAGCTACCTTGGTAATCAATAAAATGCGTGGGTCTTTAAAGATTGCTGCGGTAAAAGCACCAGGATTTGGTGACAGAAGAAAAGCAATGCTTGAAGACATTGCTATTTTAACTGGAGCAACGGTAATTAGTGAAGAGCGTGGTTTTACCCTAGAGAACACGACCATTGAAATGTTAGGAACTGCAGAAACAGTAACTATAGACAAAGACAATACAACCATTGTAAATGGAGCTGGAAAGAAAACAGATATCAAAACTCGTGTAGGACAAATTAAATCTCAAATTGAGACAACTACCAGTGATTATGATAAAGAAAAGCTTCAAGAACGCCTAGCAAAACTAGCGGGTGGTGTAGCGGTATTATATGTAGGTGCTGCCAGTGAGGTAGAAATGAAAGAAAAGAAAGACCGTGTAGATGATGCACTTCACGCCACTAGAGCTGCTGTTGAAGAAGGTATTGTTGCCGGTGGTGGAGTTGCACTGATACGTGCACAAAACACACTTGGAAAAATTACAACGACAAATCTAGACGAGACAACAGGAGTACAAATTGTAGCTAAGGCTATAGAGGCGCCCTTGCGCACCATTGTACAGAATGCTGGAGGGGAAGGAAGTGTTGTGATAAATAAAGTCTTAGAAGGAAAGAAAAACTACGGGTATGATGCAAAGTCTGAAACCTATGTTGATATGCTAAAGGCTGGTATTATAGATCCTAAAAAAGTAACTAGAATTGCACTAGAAAATGCAGCCTCTGTTGCTGGTATGATCTTAACTACAGAATGCGCTTTGGTTGACATTAAAGAAGATACTCCAGCAATGCCTCCTATGGGTGGTGGAATGCCGGGGATGATGTAACAATACGTTTATCAAACCTAAAAAACTCCTTACTATTTGTAAGGAGTTTTTTTATACACCATTTTGAAGGGGTATACCTTGCTCCAAAAAACACATCAATACATTCTAAGAAAGGCTATAGGCGTATCGCTCTAAAAAGGGCTCTTTGGTGTTAATAAAGCTGCAAAATAGTACGCTGTTATCTTAAAATAAAAAAGGTCTCAACAAATGTTGAGACCTTTAATAATTACACAATAATACTCTCTTTATTATTTAGCGTAATCAAATACTTTCGTGTCGGGGCTCATACCGCCAATCCACATTAATATTTCATCCTCATGGGCATCAATTGCAGACCAAAACTTAATGTCGTTGGCATTCATGGCACCGCCAAAGTTGCTTTCCTCGTAAGCTGCAAAGTCTGACCAGCTGTTGTAAAACATATAGGAGTGCCAATCCATACCTGAGCCGTATAAATGACGGCTAGTAACGGTAAGGGCTACCTTCCCACTTTCTTTAAGAGCTTTAATATTACCATCTTTCATGGCCTGGGTAAAGTCTTTGTTTTTTGACCACTGTGTATCATACTTACTAACAACAACAACTTTTTTTGTAGACCAGTCAATATCTTCATTGGAGAAACTTAATTCCTCTAAACCCTTAAAACTACGTATTTGGTCTGTATGCCCCTCTACGAACATACCTACATACCTCTTGTAATCTGCATCAAGAGATGCTTGTGCTTTCTCATCCAGGTTTAGTGCCTTTATGTTAGCATCCATTATTTTAGTACTAATAGCCTGTCTCTTATACACATCTCCGAGCCCACGAGACAGGCAGAAATCTC
>CAJXUG010000193.1:0-3368 GCA_913060785.1 uncultured Flavobacteriaceae bacterium
GTCGGCAGCGTCAGATGTGTATAAGAGACAGGTTGCACCTCTTCTAGGGTTCTTACATCAAGAAGTATCGCATCAGGATCTGAAGATAGCTGCTGTGTCCATGCTCTTTGAGTTAAATCATTCATTTCGATAGTATTTTTTTTTAAAAATAATAATTACCTAGTACATAAACGCCAAAAAAACCAAAAGGTTACACAGATAAAAAAATGGCACAAAAAAAGATATTAGAATATACAGTATATTGAAATTTTAATAGCCATTTCAATCAATATTTCTTTGCTATCTTTGAAGTAACAAAGAGTAAAAGTGGTGTAATTTGTGCCTATTTCAGGAAACAAAAATGTAAAAGATGAATATAGTAGTAATAGATAACTATGATAGTTTTGTTTACAATCTAGTTCATTACCTAGAAGACTTAGATTGCAAGGTAACGGTTGTTAGAAACGATAGGTTTGATATTGAAAGTTTATCATTTTATGATAAAATACTGCTATCTCCAGGTCCAGGTATTCCATCACAGGCAGGTCTTTTAAAACAAGTTATCACAACCTATGCAGGGAAAAAACCTATTTTTGGTGTGTGTCTAGGACTACAGGCCATTGCAGAGGTGTTTGGAGGCACATTAAGCAACCTTCCTGAAGTATTTCATGGCGTAGCCACAAAAGCGCGTGTTATTGTTAAAGATGCCCCTTTATTTAAAAACCTAGGCCCTGAAATAGAAATTGGCAGATACCATAGTTGGGTTGTAAACCAAGATGATTTTCCTGAAAGCCTTGAAATTACCGCTGTAGACAGAACAGGACAAATCATGTCTCTAAGACACAGAGAACTTGATATAAGAGCCGTGCAGTTTCATCCAGAGAGTGTTCTTACACCCCAGGGAAAACAGATAATCCAAAATTGGGTGGCAATATAAGTGGTGGTTATTTACAAAATAAATTATACGTAACTACCGAATAAAAACAGGGGCATGTTCCTTAGTAGTTTCTTGCTGGCTAAATCTATAGCCGTCATAATCAAAGCCTTTTATATCATCCAGTGTTTGAGCGTTTGTATTTATAACATAGCGGGTCATACTACCTCTTGCTTTTTTAGCAAAAAAGGAAATGATTTTAAGTTTACCGTTTTTTAAATCTTTAAATACTGGAGAAATCACAGTACCCTTTATGTTTTTAGGCTGGAGTACTTTAAAGTACTCTGCGCTTGCAAGATTTAAAAATAATTCTCCTTCTTTTAGTTCTGCATTAATAGCATCAGTAACAGTTGTTCCCCAAAATTCGTATAAATTTTTAGCCTTGTTAACACTCATGGTAGTTCCCATTTCTAGTCTATAGGGTTGCATAAGATCTAGAGGGCGCAAAACACCATACATACCAGATAAAATGCGTAATGTGTCATTAAGAAGATCAATTTTAGGCTCTTCAAGGCTATAGGCGTCTAGGCCTGTATAGACATCTCCTGCAAAGGCAAATACTGCTGGTCTTGCATTTTGAGGGGTAAAAGGGGTACTAAAGTCTTTATAACGCAGGTAGTTTAAATCTGCTAGCTTATCACTAATATGCATTAAATCGCTGATAGCCTTTTTTGATTTGCTTTCAAGCTTTTTATTTAACTGTGCAGCTTGGTCCAAAAAAAGTGGCTGAGTTACTCTTTTGGTTGGGAGCTTAGATTCAAAATCTAGGGATTTGGCTGGAGATACAACAATTTTCATACAAGTAATATTTTCTATAAAAATAACAAGAAAAAAGAAACTGTACCGCTTTGATTTATGGTATTAATAAAAAATTACGACTATTTACAAATAAAAAGTTTGAATGTATTACGAGATACTATTTTTGGAATAGTTACGCCATTTGTATAAACAAGCTTCCATATCCTCTGGGATTGGAGCTTCAAAACGCATAAACTCATTGGTTGTTGGATGTATAAAGCCCAGGGTTTTGGCATGAAGTGCCTGGCGAGGTAATACCTTAAAACAATTATCTACAAATTGCTTATACTTACTAAAGGTGGTTCCTTTCAAAATTGCGCTTCCACCGTAACGCTCGTCATTAAATAAGGTATGGCCAATGTGCTTCATGTGTACGCGTATTTGATGGGTGCGTCCTGTTTCTAATTTACAAGAAACCAAGGTTACATACCCAAGGTGCTCTAATACTTTGTAATGGGTTACAGCTGGTTTCCCTTTTTCTAGATCATCCTGGTGAAGATATACGGTGTTTTGTAATCTGTTTTTTGGGTGGCGCCCAATATGTCCCTCAATGGTTCCATGCTCCTCTTTCATAGCACCCCAAGCAATAGCAACGTATTCTCGTTCTGTGGTTTTATTGAAAAACTGCTTTGACAGGTGCGCCATCGCTTCCTCTGTTTTTGCCACTACGAGCAAGCCCGTGGTGTCTTTATCTATTCTATGAACAAGCCCTGGTCTATCACTGCTATTATTTGGCAAGTTATCAAAATGAAACGCTAGTGCGTTAATTAGCGTACCACTATAATTTCCATGGCCTGGGTGCACTACCATACCAGCTGCTTTATTAACAACTAGTAGCGCATCGTCTTCATATACAATATCAATGGGTAAATCTTCAGGAGTTAGAAGCATCTCATAAGGTGGATGCTCAAAGAGTACGGTAACAACATCGTTGGCCTTCACTTTATAGTTTGATTTAACTATAGTATCATTCACAAAAATATTACCCTCTTTTGCAGATTTTTGAATTCTACTTCTAGTGGCATTTTCTACCTTATTCATAAGGTATTTATCAACCCTTAGAGGAGCTTGTCCTTTATCTGCTACAAATCTAAAATGCTCGTATAATTCATCACGCTCTGAACCTATATTTTGGGGTCCACTAGTTTTCTCCATCTCCATTTTCTTTAGTATTATCCTTTTTTTGCGTTTTAAATCTATTTAGAGAACCATCTCCAACAACAATGTCTATGACTGAGGTTTTCTGCAGTTTATCTCCAGTAGCTAATTTAATTCCTTTATGGCGTAGCTCCAGTAATTGATCGCTTATATGAGGTTTTGTAGTTACAGTTCCAATTTTAAAACCAACGGCCAACAATGTAGGTTGTCCTTGGCGCAAGGTACGCCCTAATACCTTTGGAATGCTAATTTTTACATATCCAGATGGATTTAAAGCCAAATAAATTTTACGGTCTTGTTTCACCATGTGTCCTGGCCTTGGCACCTGTTCTATCACAGAGTATTTTGGATACTGCGGATTGTAGTTTGCAGAATCCATGATCTCTGCTCTTAAACCTAACTCCTGTAGGGCATCATTTACCTGGACTACAGTCATTTTTGAAAGGTCTGGAACCTGTCTCTTATACACATCTCCGAGCCCACGAGACAGGCAGAAATC
>CAJXUG010000194.1:0-3366 GCA_913060785.1 uncultured Flavobacteriaceae bacterium
AGCGTCAGATGTGTATAAGAGACAGGTGTCATATTGTCACATAGCGCGTTGTGTGTGTCGAAGAGCAGAGAGAATAGCAACTCTTTTAAACGAGCAACAAGGGCTAGACCCTAGAGTATTAAAATACCTTAACAGACTATCTGACTATCTTTTTGTAGTGGCACGGAAGTTGTCTTATGATCTAAAGGCAGACGAAGTAAAGTGGATTCCTGAGAAATTATAAACAAGTAAAAAGAGTGCTTTTAAGGACTTTATAATTGTTTTTTATACCTTGGTTTTATGAATTAGTTTTTCCTTAAAATCATCACCATCAATTACCTGATAAACAGATAATTGAAAACGTTCTTATAAATAAAGCTTAAATAAGTTGTTTTTTAGTTGACTATTTCGACTAAAAAATTATTTTTGCACAAAATTAAAACATTAATCAATGTACTGGACATTAGAATTGGCATCCTATTTAAGTGATGCGCCTTGGCCGGCAACTAAAGACGAATTAATTGACTACGCCATTAGAACGGGAGCACCACTAGAGGTTGTAGAAAATTTACAAGCCATAGAAGATGAGGGAGACTCTTATGATTCTATAGAAGAAATTTGGCCAGATTATCCAACAGATGAAGACTATCTGTGGAACGAGGACGAATATTAATATAAACGTTTTACTAAACGTTGGTATAAAATAGGCGCACTAAAAATCATGCGCTAAAAAAAGTCTCTGTCTACAGGGGCTTTTTTTGTTATAGATTTAACCCTATAACATACTATTACCATTGAATAAAAAAATACAGCGTTTAACGCTATACAACATAACAAGACACATGGGATTTTTAGATAACGTATTAAAAGTATTTGTGGGAGACAAATCCAAGAAGGATCTTGGAGACATACAACCCTATGTAGAACAGGTGAAATCTCATGAAGCTGCCCTAGAGAAATTAAGTATTGATGAGTTGCGCGCAAAAAGTGATGTCTTTAGAAACATCATCAAGGCAGATCAAAAAGAAATACAAGATGAAATAGATGCCCTAATTGTAGCTGCAGATAAGGAAGAAGATATTGACAAAAAAGAAGATATCTACAACAAAATTGACAGCTTAAAAGATGGCCGTTATGAAATTGAGAAAGCATCTCTAAATAAAATTTTAGGAGAGGCATTTGCTGTTATAAAAGAAACGGCAAAACGTTTTAAAAACAACGAAACCCTTCGTGTTACTGCAACAGCCTATGACCGTGAACTATCTGGAGAGAAAGACTATGTATCTCTAGATGGTGATCATGCCATTTGGAAAAACTCTTGGGATGCAGCAGGAAAACAAATAACCTGGGACATGGTCCACTATGATGTACAGCTTATTGGAGGTGTTGCCCTGCATCAAGGTAAAGTTGCAGAAATGCAAACAGGAGAAGGTAAAACCCTGGTAGCAACCCTGCCGGTGTACTTAAATGCCTTGGCTCAAAATGGGGTTCATGTAGTTACTGTAAATGATTATCTAGCAAAACGTGATAGCGCTTGGATGGCGCCTATATTTCAGTTTCATGGAATGACCATAGACTGTGTTGATAATCATCAGCCAAATAGTGAGTCCAGAAGAAAGGCTTATGACAGTGATATTACCTATGGTACCAACAATGAGTTTGGTTTTGATTACCTGCGTGATAATATGGCTCACAAACCAGAAGATTTGGTTCAAAGACCGCACCATTACGCAATTGTTGATGAGGTAGATAGTGTATTAATTGATGATGCAAGAACACCTTTAATTATCTCAGGACCTGTAGCCCAGGGAGATCGTCATGAGTTTAATGAATTAAAACCAAAAATTGCAGACATCGTTGCCGTTCAGCAAAAGTACCTAACAGGTGTTTTGGCTGAGGCAAAGAAATTAATTAAAGAAGGTGATGTTAAAGAAGGAGGATTTAAATTATTGCGCGTTTACAGAGGTATTCCAAAAAACAAGGCCTTAATTAAATTTTTATCTGAAGAAGGAGTAAAACAAATTCTGCAAAAAACAGAAAACACCTACATGGCAGACAACAATCGTGAAATGCCACTAGTTGATGCAGAGTTGTACTATGTTATTGAAGAGAAAAACAATCAAATTGAACTTTCAGACAAAGGAGTAGACTACCTATCTGGACCAGACAATCCAGATTTCTTTGTAATGCCAGAGATTGGTACAGAAATAGCAAAAATTGAAGCACAAGAATTACCAAGTGATCAAGAAGCAGCTCTTAAAGAAGAATTATTTAGAGATTTTGGTATAAAAAGTGAGCGTATACACACCCTGAGTCAATTACTAAAGGCGTATTCATTGTTTGAGAAAGACACACAGTATGTGGTCATGGAAAACAAGGTAATGATCGTAGATGAGCAGACGGGTCGTATTATGGATGGACGCCGCTACAGCGACGGGCTTCACCAAGCCATTGAAGCTAAAGAAAATGTAAAGATTGAGGCTATGACCCAAACCTTTGCAACGGTTACCTTGCAAAACTATTTCCGTATGTATAGAAAGCTATCTGGTATGACAGGTACAGCGGTTACTGAAGCGGGAGAACTATGGGAAATCTACAAACTAGACGTGGTAGAAATACCAACCAATAGGCCTATTGTTCGGGATGATCGTGAAGATAAAATTTACAAAACTAAAAGAGAAAAATACAACGCTGTTATTGATGAGGTAACACAGCTCTCTAAACAAGGAAGACCTATATTAATTGGTACAACATCTGTAGAGATATCTGAGCTATTAAGCCGTATGCTTAGCATTAGAAAAGTGCAGCACAATACCTTGAATGCAAAGATGCATAAAAGTGAGGCAGATATTGTAGCCCAAGCAGGAAATCCTGGCGTGGTTACAATTGCAACCAACATGGCAGGTCGTGGTACAGATATTAAATTAAGTGATGCCGTGAAGGCCTCTGGAGGTCTTGCCATTGTAGGTACAGAGCGGCATGACTCTAGACGTGTAGACAGGCAACTAAGAGGTCGTTCTGGACGTCAAGGAGATCCAGGTAGCTCGCAATTTTATGTCTCTCTAGAAGACAACCTAATGCGCCTTTTTGGTAGTGAACGTATCGCTAAGATGATGGATAGAATGGGCCTGCAAGAAGGAGAAGTAATACAGCATTCTATGATTTCAAAATCTATAGAACGAGCACAGAAAAAAGTAGAAGAAAACAACTTTGGTATTCGTAAAAGACTATTGGAGTATGATGATATCATGAACGCGCAGCGTGAGGTAATATACAAAAGAAGATACAACGCATTGTTTGGAGATAGACTGCGCGTGGATATTGCCAACATGATCTATGATCTGTCTCTTATACACATCTGACGCTGCCGACGAAGAGGATAGTGTA
>CAJXUG010000195.1:0-3279 GCA_913060785.1 uncultured Flavobacteriaceae bacterium
TATCCTCTTCGTCGGCAGCGTCAGATGTGTATAAGAGACAGATTCAGAGCTATACAGGTGATAGAATGAAATATTGGCAAGATGATATAGATTTATATGCTATGTTTTTGAGTTCAGAATTTGAAACCAACGCTATTAAAAAAATTACTTCAAGTAAAAGTAGAATTGAATATAATTTGATTTATTACAGAGATTTTCAGCCACCAATGAATAGGTATGGTTCTATTATTAATACAGGGAGTTTTAAATTTATTAAATCCGAAAGGATAAAAGAGGCATTAACAAGGCTTCATACCATCAACTACTCAAATATAAAGACGTCTGTTCAGTACGAAAAATTGCTTAAAGAGCATTTAATAGAAATTATCACGAAAAACCACCCAAAGCTACTGCTTGCATCAAATGATTCTCAATTTAGTATTGAAGATTACTCAAAACTGTTAAAGAGCGCAATAGAAAAAGATCCTATATTAAAATCAAATTTAATTATTCAACAAAAATATTTTGAAACTAAAAAATCTTTGCTAACACTCTATGTTTACACACTTGAAGAATTAGCAGCGGAAGTAAACAAAACCTTGCAAGAAGATTAATTTATAGACTTCTGCTCGTCTATAACGATGTCTCCTTTAGACTTTAAGAGTTGGTCAAGTACTGTTTGCATGTTATAAAAGTCGTGCTCTTTTGCTATTTTTCCATCCCTCATTGTTACAATGGTTGTGCCAGATAAATCTAGATAATTACCCGATGGTGGTATTCCAAAAAAGTCTCCAGTGTGCTTTCCTTTGAAATTATAGTGTTTTATAAGTTTGTTTCCTTGGCCAAAACTTTCTTTAATTTCAAACTCTATTTCTGTAAACCCTTTTAGATAATTTGTGTAATAGGCCTTAACCGCTTCTACACCCACAATATCCCCTTGAGCCGTAACAACAACACAATCTTCAGTGAAAGATGTACTGTTGATTACACTGGGATCTCTTTTGTAAATAAAAGTATCCCAAAGACTTATATACATTTCTATATCTTTTTCTACTTGATTGGTTGTATTAGCGATAGCTTCTTTTTTGCTTTCGGTATTGCAGCTAGTCATTGAAACAACTAAAACTAATAAGACTATTTTTTTCATGGCTTTTTGTATCATAACGCAATATATAAAATATTTTATATATTTATGCTTAGCTAGGCTAAAGGCAGCCTAGTTAGTTACCCACCATTATTTTTAAATCTTTTTGTTTTGAAATAAAATCATTTTTAAAGATCTTTCTTGAAGGTGTCACCAATATATTTTCTTTTAAGGGCTATGCCAGAAAACGCATTAGCAATTATTTTAGAAAAAAATAAACCACAACACCTCCAATGATTAAAATAAAACATCTAGGTATCTCCATCGGAATTTTCGGGTGTCTGTTCAAGCTTATGTCTTGGGCTGGCGCGAGCACGTTGTTAATTATAGGGCTGTCTTTGCTGGGTGTTTTTTACTTAATTAAAGTGTTTGAAAAAAAGAAAAAAAGCAATGTTTGTAAGGCCAAAGATTGCTCTTGTGAGGATTGTGTAAACAGGCAACCTAACCCATAATAGGATGAAAAATAGATCGTTGTTATAAACCGCAGCAATATAATTTTTTATAACTTGCGTACAACAACCAATAATTATAGTATGAAAAAGTTATTACTTTTAATGTCGCTCTCTATTTTACTTCAAAGCTGTTTTAGCTATACCCGTGCTTTAGATTTCAATGCCGGCGAAGTTCAGGTTAACCAAAAAGTAAAAATTAATAAAAATAACGGCACAGAGCGAAAAGGCAAGGTGCTCTCTGTGGATGAAACTCAAATTGCGATCATCTACAGTAAAACAAAACAGGTATTAAAAATACCTGTTAAAGATATCTCTGGCGTACAGGCCAAAGAGTTTTCTGTAGTTAAGTCTTTAGCTATTCCCACAGGTATTTTTCTTGTTCTAGCTCTTCTTTTGGGTGCTTCTAGTTTATAAAAACCAACACATTTTATAGCATCTCAACTCAGTACCACAGCACAAAAAAACTTTAAATTTTGGAGGCCCTAAAAATGAATTTACTTTATATACAGTTTAAAAAATAAACAAACGACACATGAAAAAACTAGCAATAGTGCTGCTCATTTCGCTCTTATTTCAGAGCTGTTTTAGCTATACCCGTGCTTTAGATTTTAGTGCAGGCGCAGTTGTAGAAAAGCAAAAAGTAAAAATTTATAAAAATAACGGCACAGAGCTTAAGGGCAAGGTGCTCTCTGCGTCTGAAGACCAAATTGTGATCATCTCCAGTAAAACAAAACAGGTGGCAAAAACACCAGTTAAAGATATTCTAGGGGTTCAAGCCAAAGGGTTTTCTGCGGTTAAATCTATTGGTATTCCCGCCGCTGCACTACTAACCGCTATTCTTATTTATGCTATTTTTGGTAAGCAACCCTCTTCATCTTTAGACGATCAGTAAAAAACAACACCTTTAAAAGTCCAACAGCGCAGTAAGTACTGCATAAAAAAACCTCTCAAATTTGAGAGGTTTTCTATTTTAATTTAAAGAGTGATGCGGCTTATTGATACTGCTTTAAAACGCGTACTTCATAGTCTTTTACATTCTCTACAGGTCCTCTTTCTTTAATTAGTTTCACAAAAGTCTTGTCATTCCAAAACTTCTCATACAGCATCATGTGGTCCTCTTTGTCTTTTCCAGACAAAGCAATCCAGTGTGTGGCTCCGTTTGGTCTTCCAAAATCATAGGTTCCAAAACCAACACTTCTACCTTCAAAGTCTTCCTTAAAGGTGTCAACAATTTTGTCATGCCCTGCTTTAAACACATTAGGATCTTCAATTTTTATATCCCAAATATGCATGGTTGCGTTTTCTTCTTTTCCTGCTTGCCAGCTAGAAACCCTTCCCGAGTAGGATGTTTGCCACTCCTCTATATAGTTTGCCATTCTAGACCATAATAAATCTGCTTTATCATCGCTCATGGCGTCTTCTGCCATTAAATCTTCACCCATGGTCCAAAACCATACCATGCGGTGGGTTGCTCCGTTGGTTCTTCCATTTCCTATTCGCTCTAATTTAACGCCGCCCTGGTTCATTGCTACAGAGTCAAAAGTTCTGTTAAAAATGTTTAATAAATCTTTTTGTGTGTGTGGTTTTGCTTTAAATTCAACAACACTGTAGGCTGTAGTTTGTGCAGATAATTGAAGCGTAAAAACCGCAATAATAATTGTAACTGTCTCTTATACACATCTGACGCTGCCGACGAAGAGGATA
>CAJXUG010000196.1:0-3257 GCA_913060785.1 uncultured Flavobacteriaceae bacterium
ACAATTAACCACGGTTATGCCAAAGACTATAAAAGGAGATAAAGAATTTGAGGCAATTCCTTCCATAAAAAATAAAGCCTTACGTATCAATTTAAATGAAAACATTTACGGGACTTTTGCCGAAATAGGCGCAGGTCAAGAAACGGTACGTAATTTTTTTAGAGCAGGTGGAGCATCTGGTACTATTGCCAAGACCATATCTGCCTATGATAAAGACTTTAGTGATGCCATTTATGGTGTTGAAGAAGATGGAAGATACGTAACAGAAGATCGCCTTAAAAAAATGCTCACTCATGAGATGAACTTGATTGAAGAGCGAATCTTACGTGAAAAACATCCAAACAAAATATACTTTGCATATGCAAACACAGTTGCTACTATAGATTTTGCGAAAAAATACAAAGGACATGGTTGGGTTGGTATTCGGTTTCAAACAAATCCAGATGAAGCCTATAGTGAAATTATTTTGCACATTCGTTTTCATGAAACAGAGGCATTATTGCAACAACACACCCTTGGAATCTTAGGCGTAAACCTTATATATGGTGCCTATTACAAGCACGATTCTCCAAAAAAACTATTGCGTTATCTCTATGACCATATAGACAAAGATAAAATTGAGATTGACACCATTAATTTCTCTGGCCCTAAATTTAACAATGTAGACAACCGTTTGATGAGCTTACAGCTTATTAAAAATGAAATGACTGATGCTGTGATGTTTGGACCAGATGGAAAAAATGTCCTGCCAGCAAGAATATTACACAAAAAGAACATATTAGCCCTTCGTGGTAGTTTTAGACCGGTAACTAAGGTGAATATTGACATGTTTGAAAAATCACATGAAATGTTTATCAATGAGTCTAAGGTTGATAAAGAAAGATATGTTACTATTTTTGAGATCACACTTTCTAATCTTCGTGCCGAAGGAGAAATCGACGAAGAGGATTTCATGGACCGCGCAAGACTTTTGTGCTCTCTAGGGCATACCGTTATGATTTCAAATTTCCAAGAATACTACAAACTTGTCGAATACTTCTCTAGATATACTAAAATGCGCCTAGGTCTTGCCATGGGAGTTAATAACCTGGTAGATATCTTTGATGAAAAGTATTACCGCCATCTTAGTGGTGGAATTTTGGAGGCTTTTGGTAAATTATTTTTCAAAGATTTAAAGGTATACCTCTACCCTATGAAAAATAAAAAGGGAGTCTTTACTACTAGTGAAAATTTAAAGGTGCATCCACGTATGAAAGAATTATACAAATTTTTCAAATACAATGGAAAAGTAATAGATGTTGAGAATTACAATCCTGAAGTAATGGGTATTTTTTCTAGAGAAGTGTTAGCCATGATTGAAAAGGGTACTCCAGGATGGGAAAAAATGCTTCCTAAAGGAGTTGGAGAAATAATAAAAGAAAAGAAATTATTTAGTTATTCTTCAGAGAAATAACATACTATTTACATAACAAAAAAAACGGTGCATATAGCTATGTGCACCGTTTTTGATTTAGTGAGTGAAATAACTAGGAAACTACATCACTCTCCAAAATTTGTAATGCATGGGTTTTAGTTTTTACTTTATCGATAACATGAGCAACAATACCTTTGTGAACTAAAAATGTTTTACGATGTATGCCATCATACTCACGGCCCATAAACTTCTTTAGACCCCACACACCAAATGCTTCTATTACAGCTCTATTTGTGTCGGCAAGTAAAGGAAATGGAAATTCATATTTGTTTCTAAAATTAGATTGCTTCTTTTCTGTATCTGCGCTAACACCAATAATTTCATAGCCTTTGTCTTGCAAATCTTTATAATGATCTCTTAAATTACAAGCCTCTGCCGTGCACCCTGGGGTACTTGCTGCTGGATAGAAAAATACAATGACTTTTTTATCCTGATAGTCTTGCATGGTTATGGTGTTTCCGTCTTGATCAGTAACAGAAAAATTTGGAACCTTGTCTCCTATTTTTAGTGTATTCATTTTGTAGATTTGTTTTAATATTAAGCTTATTGTGTAAATTTAAACCAAATGAACAAACAACAAAAGGTAGACTTTGTTATAAATACGTTAAAAGAGTTATATCCAGAGATACCTATACCTCTTGATCATAAGGATCCATACACGCTTTTAATCGCGGTTTTGCTTTCTGCCCAAAGCACAGATGTGAGGGTTAATAAAATAACACCCTTGTTATTTAAAGAGGCAGACAACCCTTATGATATGATTAAACTCTCTGTAGATCAAATAAGAGAAATTATAAGACCTGTAGGTCTCTCTCCTGCCAAAGCAAAAGGGATTCATGGCTTATCTCATATATTGATAGATAAACATAACGGAGAAGTTCCTAATGATTTAGAGGCTCTTGAAGAGCTTCCTGCCGTAGGTCACAAAACTGCAAGTGTTGTAATATCCCAGGCTTTTGGTGTTCCAGCATTCCCGGTAGATACCCATATTCATAGACTTTTATATAGATGGGGTTTCACTAATGGTAAAAATGTAACACAAACAGAAAAGGATGCAAAAAGACTATTCCCACAAGCTGTTTGGAATGATTTACACCTTCAAATTATTTGGTATGGCCGTCAATATTGCCAAGCTAGAGGTTGGGATTTAGAAAAAGATAGGATCACCAAAACTATTGGAAGAAAAACAGTACTAACTGCCTATTACAACAAAAAGAAAAAGAAGAAATAAAAAAAGCCCTGAAATAAATATTTCAGGGCTTTTTGGTTTTAGTTTAAAAGTGTTTCAAACGTTAGGTTTTGATATTCTAAAACTCTTAGCGCTTTAGAGTAATTTAAAAGAAATGTTATTGTTTCTTGTTTTGGAACGATGTTTTTGTTCACCTGTCCAGAGGGTGAAGATCTTGAGTATAATTTTTGCATACAATACTTGTTTAGAGGTTAATCTTAACAATTAACGATGCAAAATTTAATTTATTGTGTCAGTCTGTCAATACAATGTTGTGTTTATCAATTACTTTACGCAAATTAATAAGCGCATATCGCATTCTTCCTAGGGCTGTATTGATACTCACACCAGTTTGCTGGCTAATCTCTTTAAAGCTCATGTCTTTATAAATACGCATCATCAGCACTTGTTTTTGATCTTCAGGAAGCTCATCTACAAGGCGTCTCACATCAAAGGCTATTTGTCCTTTGATTATTGTATTTTCTGCATTTAATGCGTTGTCAGAAAGTACCTGTCTCTTATACACATCTGACGCTGCCGACGAAGAGGATAGTG
>CAJXUG010000197.1:0-3235 GCA_913060785.1 uncultured Flavobacteriaceae bacterium
GATGTACGCATTGGAAACAGTTTTAGACAAAAAAAAAGTATCACAAAGGAAGCCCATCACAAGCAATGATTTCTATCAAGAAATTGATATTGACACAACCTTTGACAAAAACAGCAATCCAAAACAAAACACATCAATAAAACAGCCTATTTCTTTGAAAGATGATTGGATGCAATTCATGGAAAAGACCATGACTGAGATGTATCGTAAAATTTCTTTTTAGAGAGTCACTTATCCCTTTTTTGTTTTTCGTACTTTTACAGCTATGAGCTTACGCACCACTATTGTACTGCTTTTTTTTATGCAATTTTGCCAGGGGCAGGATATTGCTGTTTTAAAATACAGTGGTGGTGGTGATTGGTACAGCAACCCCTCTGCACTAGAAAACTTAGCTGTTTTTTGTAATAAAGAGCTGAAGACGAGCTTGAGCAGTACTCCCAAAATTGTAACCCCAAGTAGTATCGATATTTTTGAATACCCCTTTTTACACATGACGGGCCATGGAAATGTAGTGTTCTCTGAGCAAGATGTAAAAAACTTAAGGGCGTACCTAAACAGTGGTGGGTTTTTACATATTGATGATAACTATGGCATGGATCAATACGTGAGAGGTGAAATTTCAAAACTATTTCCAAACCAAGAACTAAAAGAGCTGGCAGCCAATCATCCGATATTTTTAACTCCTTTTAAATTTCCGAAAGGCTTGCCCAAAATACATGAGCATGACAATGCTAGAGCGCAAGGGTTTGTAATAGAAAAACAAGGAAGAATTGTACTATTGTATACCTTTGAGAGTGACCTTGGGGATGGCTGGGAAGACAAAGAAATGCACAACGACCCTGCAGATGTTCGTTTAAAGGCACTGCGCATGGGGGCCAATATTATAAAATACGCTTTTGAACATTAAGTGATGGCCGAGCAACTCACCCATGACAACACTCATTTTACAGCAGTAAAAACACCTACAATACTTGTATGCGATGGCGTTATAAGCCCTGCAAATATTGGTGGACTCTTTAGACTATGTGACAGCTTTGGTGTTAAAGAAGTTTATTTTTGTGGCACCAAGATAGACCTTAGCAGCCCAAGGATTAAAAGAACATCTAGAAGCACACACCTTTTGGTGAACTACAAAGACGACCTAGACACCCTTGAGGTATTAAAGCAACTTACAAAACAAGGGTACAAACCCCTAGCTCTTGAATTGACAACTAAAAGTAAGGCGCTGGAAGATTTAGATATTCTTGGCAAAAGACCTCTTGCGCTTTTTATTGGTAATGAAAAAACGGGGATTTCAACAAAAGTGCTAGCGAGTATACCTACCCATGTACACATACCAATGCAAGGAAATAATAGCAGCATGAATGTTACCCAGGCGGCAGCCATTGGACTGTACGGTCTTTCATTAAAAATCAAAGAAATTTAATTTATATAATCTACCCTCTAGGTAGTATCTTTATAAAACAAACTAGTAAAATACACGCCATTTGTTTGATCATTTATTACAAAAAGAGGTACAGCAGTATATTAAAGACTTTAAGCAAGAGCTGTCTCGTTTGGCCTTCTCTGGAAGCCCTTTTACTGAGGTGAGCACTAAAGAGCTATTGCAACAAATAGAAAGCAGACAAAAAACAAAAACAAAGCTCCCTACGTGGTTTACTACTCCAGGGATTATATACCCTGCAAAATTGCATCTTGAGCAAACCTCATCTGAGGCAACAGCCATTTACAAACAAAACCTTGTTAAGGGTAAAACCCTTGCAGATATAACAGGCGGCTTTGGTGTAGACAGTTATTATTTTGCACAAACCTTTGCGCAAGTACATCATTTTGAAATACAACAACACCTGTGTGATATTGTATCTCATAATTTACAATACTTGCCAAATAACAGCTTTATAAGCCAATCTAAAGACGGCCTAAAGGCAATTGAAGACAAAACCTTTGATGTTATATACGTAGATCCTTCCAGGCGTCATGATAGTAAAGGAAAAGTGTTTTTCTTGGAAGATTGCGAGCCCAACATACCTAAAAACTTGGAGTACCTATTGCAAAGATGTACTACTTTACTTGTCAAGACCTCTCCAATGCTAGATATCTCCGTTGCCCTAAAGGCCCTAGAGAATGTTGCTCAAATACACATTGTTGCCTTGCACAATGAGGTGAAAGAAGTGCTGTGGACACTCTGTAAAGGACACACAAAAACTCCAGAAATACAAACGGTGAACATTAAAAAATCTGGGATTCAAAAATTTCAGTTTACCTGGAACACCGCTGCTCAAATTAGCCTTAGTGCTCCTTTAACATATCTATATGAGCCCAATGCAGCTATCCTTAAAAGTGGCGCATTTAACCACATGTGTAGAGCCTACAAGGTATTGAAGCTTCATAAACACTCACATCTATATACCAGCCAAGACCTAATGGATTTTCCTGGCAGAAGATTTAAAATAGAAAAGGTACTACCCTACTCAAAAAAGCAGATGCGCCTTGGTATTGATTTTGATAAGGCAAACATTAGCACTAGAAATTTTCCAGAAACCGTGGCTAGGTTGCAAGAAAAGTGGAAGCTAAAACAAGGAGGAGATCGGTATTTGTTTTTTACAACTATTGAAAATGACAAAAAAATAGTATTAATTTGTTCAAAAATTTTTGATGAAGTATAATTTATTAATAGCACTACTATCTATCTATTGTTTTGCGACTGCACAAAGCACCTGTGATTATAAGATAAATGTAGACACCCAGGAAGAGATTTTTCAATTAACCCAAGAATCGCTCATCAACTTTACCGTTGGAGAGAAAAAAACAATATTTGTGTACTTCTCACTAATGAAACAAGACAGTGTAAAGTCTGTGGTGCTGAGTATCTCATTAAACAGCCAGGAAATACCACCGCTTATTTGCTATAATAAAAAAAGCAGATTGTCTTTCAAACTTGAGGATGGCACTTATGTTTCTGCACCCTACCTTGGGGTTGATGTTTGCGCGAGACAAACCAAGGGAGAAAACGCGATGCAAAACAGCACTAGTGAGGCTTCTTTTTATCTTGATTCCCTTGCCGTTGAGAGACTTTCTAAATCACCCATAGAGAGTTTGCGTATTGGATCCTTAAACACAAATTTTGATCTAAAACTTCTAGAGTTAATAAGCAATGAGCAACTAGCAAGCCCGATTTATCCCAAAGAATTTTTTATAAATACCCTGCCCTGCATCTGTCTCTTATACACATCTC
>CAJXUG010000198.1:0-3222 GCA_913060785.1 uncultured Flavobacteriaceae bacterium
CGAGATTTCTGCCTGTCTCGTGGGCTCGGAGATGTGTATAAGAGACAGGCTATCATGATGTTAGTTATATTAATTTTGACATGAAAACAGGTAAGGAGCTAACAAATCAAAGCCTATTTAAGCATTATGATGCTCTAGTTCAGTTTGCAGAAATTGAGTTTAGAAAAGCGTTTACTATTCCTCAAAAAAGCAACATTAACACTAATTACTTTTGGTTTAATGGCAATACTTTTACAATGCCTTCTAGCCTTGGCTTTGTTCAAGATAGTTTGGTACTTCATTACAATCAACACGAAATTGCCAGTTATACCGATGCCCCTGTTATTTTGAGCATCCCCCTTGATAAGGTAAAAGAGTTTATGAAATAAAAAACCACCTCATGGCGATGAGATGATTTTTGGTGAAGTCGTTTGGCCAAGAAGCCCAAACAGAACAATTAAAAACACTTCAAAACAACAGTTGTTATTTGCTTTGAAGTTTCCTAAAACTTAAAACTTAACCCAGTATATACCCCAAGATAGTAGGGTTTAAAACTCACAGAGGAATCTGTATATGGGTTTAGTTGGTATTTAAACATCGGCTCTATATTCAGCCTAAATTTACTTGACATTTTGTAATGTAATCCAAGCCCTATATTGGTGGCAAAGCTAAGACTAGATAAGTTGTTTGCAGACCCTAAAACCTCATTATAGCTTCCTGCGGTTACCGAAACCTCATTATTTCCTAAAAGCAGTGTGCTAACACCCCCAATAACATCTAGTCCAAACGCGCTGTCAAAAAGCGTGTAGCTTAACTCTAAAGGCACCTCGTAATAGCTAATGTTTTGATTTATGAAAGCTTCACCATTTGTTGATTTTGGTGTTATATCACCAAAAGTTCCGTCTTGGTTTTGACTAGAGAATGTACCCAAATCTTGAGCTATAACTACAACCCCTTCTCTGGTATAATCAATGTTTTTTAACGCGAGGGAGACTGGACCATCACCTAGTTCTAACCCGCCAGTGCTATAGCTTAGCGCAACATTACTAATACCTGAGCGAATTTTCAATCTATCACTAAGAGCGTAGCGCACTCCAATACCATAACTAATATTTACATCACCGCTTTGAGAATTATCTGCAAAACTAGCGTCAATGGAAGACCCCTGGCTTAAAGTATTGTAATAAACAGGAGCGATGTTAGGCGCAATTTCCCAAAGATTTTCTTGGGGGTTTGTATTGTTGGCTACCGCCTCTTTAGATTCAAGATGCTTTTGCTCCTCTATGGCATCATAAATTGATTGTTTTTCTGCCTCTTCAGGACTAATTTTTTCTTTGGAGGCTATTACAGTGGAGCTACCAGTGGGCACTACAACTTCAGTGTTTATTATTTCTTTATTTTCTGAAATAACAGGGGAATTATTTGGCTTTACAACTGCCATGCCCAAGTTTTTTGCTGGAATACCAGCATCTTTTTTGACAGCTAATTTAGCGACCACCTTTTTTGGTTTATTTAAGACAATAATTTTGTTTTTTGACGTCTTATTATCATTGACTTCTACTTTGGGTGTTATGGTCTGGTTTTGTGCGTCTTTATTTGTTGTGGCAACCCGAGTGTTGTCTTGACGCAAGTTTATCTCTACCGCTTTATCAATCTTTGGGGACGGCGCGCTATTGTTGTTGACTTCTGGTTGCTGCTCAACAATACTATTGCTTTGCGTATTATCTAACAGGCCTGCTAAGGAGAAAATTAGAGCTAAACTTGCTGCAACCCCAGCTGTCCTCCACCATATTGCAATAACACGATCTTTCTTGTCTTTTTCTAAACGCGCCTGTATCTTATCCCAAACATGAGAAGCAGGATCCGCCTGGTGATTTGCGAACCGTTCATTAAAGAGTTGATCTATGTTCTTTTTTTGTTTCATAGCTGTGCTGGTTTTATCAGCAACATATTATATATTAGAGACTATTTTTGTTATAGTCGTCAATTTTTGTTTTTAAAATCCCTCTTGCCCTAGCTAAATTAGATTTTGAGGTTCCATCACTAATTCCTAATAGGCCTCCAATCTCTTTGTGAGAATACCCATCCATGACATACATGCTAAACACCAGTCTGTATCTTTGCGGCAACTCTTGAATAATACTAAGCAAATAATCAAGGGGCAGGCCGTTATCAACAACATCTTCACTGGCAGTATCCTCAATTTGCGCTTCATCACTTATAGCAAACACTTTTTGCTTTCTATATTTTTGAAGTACAGTATTTACTGTAATTCTTTTTATCCAACCCTCAAAAGAGCCTTTTTCTTTAAACTGCTCTGCCTTATTAAAAATAGTAATAAAAGCATCTTGCAAGCTGTCCTCTGCCTCTACTTTGTTAGGAGAGTATCGCAAACAAATAGAGAACAACACACCGCTGTAGCGCTTATAGAGCTCTGCTTGCGCCTTAGCGTCCTTCTTTTTACAGCCTTGTATGAGTTGGTCTAAAGTCAAATGTAGTTGCCTTGGTTTGTTAGCAATTGTTTTACACAATAAGCCCTAAATTCTTGGTTCCTACACCAACTAGATGCTTGATTGTGAAGAGGGTTGCGTAGCGCTAAGGTTATTTGTAAAACAGTAGCGCCACAATAACGACCTAAATAAGATTTTAATATACCCCCCTTAAATATTATTTAAAAAAGCATTTTCCTAAAAACTAGTCGTTAAAACCAGCAAAAGATACTAAAATAAAAATAGGGTTTGGTTTTGCATAAAACCAAACCCTATTAATTTTTTATAACCACAAGCAAGACACTAAAAAGACCCTTCGATGTTTCTTACTTTTTTTATTAAGCCTCTGCAAGGGCTTTTATACAGGCCTTTATTTTAATTTCTAGTTCTTCCATAAGCTCTGGATTATCTAGCAGCAATGTTTTTACTGCATCTCGCCCTTGTCCTAGTTTTGTTTCGTCATAACTAAACCAAGAACCTGCTTTTTTAATAATTTCAAAATCTACACCAAGATCAATGATTTCTCCAACTTTAGAAATTCCTTTACCGTACATGATGTCAAACTCAACCAATTTAAAGGGAGGTGCCACTTTGTTTTTTACAACCTTAACACGTGTTTTGTTACCTAAAACACTACCGTTAGTGTCTTTAATTTGGGTAGATCTCCTAATGTCTAAACGCACAGATGCGTAAAACTTTAGTGCATTACCACCTGTTGTTGTTTCTGGGTTTCCAAACATAACTCCAATTTTTT
>CAJXUG010000199.1:0-3175 GCA_913060785.1 uncultured Flavobacteriaceae bacterium
CTACACTATCCTCTTCGTCGGCAGCGTCAGATGTGTATAAGAGACAGGTATAGAGTAATGATTTTAATTCTAGATACAATGTATCAGTATCATCATGTCCTTTTTTTTCTTCTAAATAATCTATAGCAAGTTTAGATTTCCCTTTATAGAATTCTTTTACCTCAAAAAAGCTTAACCCTTCAAACTCATCATCTATAAATGTCTTTACCTCAGGGAGCCAAAGTTTACTCTTGTAGATAATTTCTATGATTTTACGTGCCGCATTCATTTTTTCAATTAGCACATTGAGTTTATTGTCACCAGAGGTTAAAAGTCGATTACTACCAAAAATGCTAAATACGATATACCCAAGCAGTACAATCGCTGTAAAACCACTAATACCTATAAATGTTGAAGTTTGTTGTTGTAATGTTTCAAAAAATGCAGGTGTATTCGTTATTTTTTGATCTAAAAAGTACACAAGGAAAATGCAGAGTATGCTTGAAAACACTAGCGGTATCAAGGCAAAATAGTTTACAGAAAACGATTTTTTACTCATCTTATTATAAATCTAAAACAAGAATTTATTTCCAGAATGTTGGTAAATAGTTAGTTAACTTTATTTAAAACAACGTCAAATCTACAGAATTACGTAGTCTTTATCCTACAATATTAGAGATATTCGATTAAGTGCACAACAGGTAATAGTGCCTCTTTCTATTGTTTTACTTAAAAACCTACTGCAGTATCGTCTCCTCTTTTATCTGCTCCAGCCTCTAGAGAGCCATCTGGGAGTACTAAAATAGCATCTACTTTCCCTATACTTGAAGCGTTTTTGTAATCTATAACATACCCTTTGTTTTCTAGTTCTTTAATGGTTATGGAGTCAAAACTTGTCGCTTCAACTTTTACAACATCTGGCAACCATTGATGATGAAATCTTGGGGCGTCTACCGCCTGTTGCATAGACATCTTAAACTCATACACATTTAATATAGTTTGTAGCACCGAGGTTATGATGGTAGATCCTCCAGGTGTTCCAAGAGTCATCCATAGTTTGTTGTCTTTCTCTACAAGTGTTGGTGTCATAGAGCTGAGCATTCTCTTTTGTGGCGCAATTGCATTGGCATCACCACCAATAAGGCCAAATAAATTTGGTGTGCCAGGTTTTGCACTAAAATCATCCATCTCATTGTTTAAAAAGAACCCAAGTTTTTTGCTATAGAGTTTTGACCCAAAAGAAGCATTTAGGGTTGTTGTCACTGCAATGGCATTACCATAGCTATCAATTATAGAGTAGTGGGTAGTTTCTGTGCTCTCAGTTTGGGAGATGGTTCCGTGTGTAAGCTCCTTGGAAGGGGTTGCACCTTCAAAGGAAAAGCTGTCCATACGGCCTTTGAGATAGGCATCACTCAGTAGAGAATCTACCGGGATATCAATAAAGTCTGGATCTCCAAGATAGTGGCTTCTATCTGCATAGGCTCTTTTTTGGGCCTCTGTAAGTACTTGTATTGTTTTTGTTGTATTATGGCCATACTGTGCAATTGGATAATTTGCTGTTGTTTTGAGTATTTGCGCCATACATATTCCGCCACTAGAGGGTGGAGACATAGATATAATACGCAGGTCTTTGTAGTTGAAAACGATTGGTTCTCGCCATATGGCTTGGTAATTGTTTAGGTCTTTCAAACTAACAATACCCCCATTTTTTTGTAGAAAGGCTACAAGTGTTTTTGCAATCTTACCTTGGTAAAAAGCGCTTCTTCCATTGTCTGATATTTGTTGAAGTGTGTTTGCTAAGGCCTCATTTTTAAACACATCTCCAGCTTTAAATTTTTTAGTATAAATAGAGTTTTCTTGGTTTACTTGTTTAAAGACAGCACAATAATCGTTAAATTGTTTTGCTTGTTTTTCTGTAATTTTAAATCCGTTTTTTGCTAGTAAAATTACAGGTCGTAAAATAGTTTGCATTGGCAAAGAGCCAAACCTCTTATGGGCTTTAAATATGCCAGCGATTGTACCTGGCACGCCAACAGCCAACCCTCCAGTTTTACTCTTGTCTTGGATGTATTTTTTATTTTTATCCAAGAACATATCTCTATTGGCTCTAAGTGGCGCCTTTTCTCTATAATCTAAGGCACCAACTTCTCCTCGGTGGGTTCTGTATACCATAAACCCACCACCGCCAAGATTCCCTGCATTTGGATAACATACCGCCAATGCCATCTCTGTAGCTACCATGGCGTCAAAAGCGTTGCCACCTTGTTGCATGATTTCGCTCCCAATTCTTGAGGCTTCTTCTCTGGCAGATACCACCATCGCTTTTTGAGAGATTAGTCCCAATACTGGTGTGGTGGATTGTGAAATTTCTTTTTTTGGGCTATCGCATTGCCAAAAACAAAACAGTATACATAAACTAAGTAGCGCGTGTTTTTTTTTCATGATAGAGATGTTATTTTATGTTTTGAGAATGCTCTTAATTCTTCAAAGAAGATGGTAAAGTCCTGTTCAAACTCTAAGTAATGCTTTTCTAGATCTACACAAGCTATATCCATATTATTGGTGTGTTTTACGCGCCTACTCATTTGCTCTAAAATGGTGTTAATGCCAGCAATAGTAGCGTAGCTTAGCAGCCAGTTGTTTGAAATCATAATTGGCATCATGTTCTGGATTTTAAATGGTAATACCTCTCGGTTTGTCTCCAGTAGTTTATAAAAGTCAGATACATATTCATTCAATGGTTTGTGGTGGTAGCGTTTCCAGTTTTTAGCCAAAAAGTGATCGTAGAAAATATCTACAATAACACCGCTGTAATGCCCATGATTTTCATGCAACCGTTTGGTGCTTTGTCTCACAATAGGGTGTTGATCTGTAAAGCTGTCTATACTGCGGTGCAGTAAAATTCCTTTTTGCAGATCTTCACAATAGCTAAGGTATTTATTCCCTTTAATACCATCAGCAATAAAATTACCAATGCTTATACCTTGATCTTCTCCAGAGAGATATATGTGAGCTAGAAAATTCATAGTGTAAATTTACACAAATAACAAAGCAACATTTTCTTTTTAAAAAAGTATATTTGTGCAAGATTTTAAGCCCTTAAAACAGTCTTGTTTTTTTGGGTTTATTTTAAAGAAATAAAGACTATTTAATTGGCTAAACCTTTTATCTAGCAAACTATAAAATCTGTCTCTTA
>CAJXUG010000200.1:0-3129 GCA_913060785.1 uncultured Flavobacteriaceae bacterium
CTACACTATCCTCTTCGTCGGCAGCGTCAGATGTGTATAAGAGACAGTTACAGATCTAAGCAAGGCAAACTATTTCTCTATCATGTCTATAGCATCACGCAAGCAAGATAGCGCAATACAAAATATTGGCATGTTCTCTTTGCCATCAAAAGAGCGGTTAGTGTATTTTAAAAACATTCCCAAAGAAATTAACCCTATCATAATTCCTAATTACCCACTTAAAAAGGTTTATTCTAAACACATTAAAAAAGAAATAAAAACTACTTCCAGATTAAAGCTAGTTTATCAAGGCTCAATTGGCAAAGGTCACGGCCTAGAAAGCATTATAAAAATATTAAATCAACCCATTAATAATAAATCATTAGAGCTTCATCTTGTTGGAAAAATTAGGGCGCCATACCTTCAGCAATTGAATACTCTAGCCAAACAAAACGGTGTGTTGGACCGCTTTGAGTACCATGGTATGAAGCCTTTTACACAATTACCAGCATTTCTGTCTGGCTTTGATGTTGGTATTGCAATACATAAGCCATATAATATCACCTATGCAACAGGGGGATCTGCCTCAAATAAAATTTATGAATATGCTGCTATAGGTTTGCCTGTTTTACTATTTGATAACGAGCATTACAGATTTTATCTTGGAGATAATAATTGGTCTTTTTTCACAGATTTAACCCATGACTCATTGATAAAAACACTAGAAAATATAAATATTAATTGGCCTAATGCATCAAAAGCTGCGCAACAAGACTTTATTGAAAAATATAACTTTGAAACATGTTTTAAAAAGCTAAAGCATACCTTAGATCAAAAATTATAGCGTATCTCATTCTATTTTTGTTACCCCTAAAACATATTAAAAACATAAAATAATACATGGATTTCTGGACCACTATAGGGGTTATACTAACGGGCTTAATAGCATTACGCTTCATCTCCCAATTGGGTAAGAGCTTGCCTATACTAGAGCTCATGCTTTTTATTGCCGCTGTCCAATGGATTATTGGCCCCCTTATAGAGTATAACGCACCAAGTCTTCATTATAAATATTTTATGTATGTAGACCAACAGCGGTATATGAGCTATGTGGTGCCGGCCTTTGGAGCCTTTGCGTTGGCCGTATTATTAGGTATTCGTTCTTTAAAAGACAGCACTACACCTATAGATAGATTAAAACATTTTAAAGACTATGGGGTCACTATTTTTTTAATAGGAGTATTTTTTGATCTAATAGGTAGCAGCCTGCCAGCAGGTCTTGCTTTTTTTGCATTTATTATATCTAATTTTAAATTTGCGGGCGCTATTATACTTTTCTTCTCTGATGATCAAAGACTCAAACCAATTTTTTACGCATCATTAGTGTTTTTACTCTTTAGGGCTATACAAAGCACCATGTTTCATGATTTTATTTTATGGACTGCCTTTTTTTACATGTTTTGGGCCTTACAATTTAAACCTAGCAGGCAAAAAATTGTTGCAACCCTATTAATAGGAGCCCTGTCTTTAACCACGCTCCAAACCATTAAATACGCCTACCGCCAACAGGTTTGGAATGGCTACTCATCAAGTAAAATAGAACTCTTTACAGGCTTACTTGTAGATGCTATTTTATTAGATGGCGCAGACCAAGAGCTCCTCGGTGGAGAGCTTAACAACGTGCGTCTTAATCAAGGTTGGATTATTAGCGCCATACTAGATGAGGTGCCAGAGAAACACCCCTTTTTTGAGGGAGAGACTATTAAAGATGCCATTACAGCCGCTGTATTACCTCGTTTTTTAAACCCAAATAAAAAGACAGCTGGAGGGCAAGAAAATTTTAGAAAATTTACAGGCCTTGAGCTTGGAGAAGGTACCTCTATGGGTATTAGTATTGTAGGGGAGGCCTACGGAAATTTTAATAGATTTGGAGGGATTATATTTATGGGTATTTGGGGCTATTTTTTGGCCATGTACTGGCGGTTTTTATTTAAAGGGCTGCAAAATAATGTACTACTTTTAGCATTTTTGCCCATTGTGTTTCTTCAAGTAATTAAGGCAGAAACAGAGCTAGTGGTAGTGCTCAACCACCTAATAAAAGCAACCATTGTGGTGTATCTATTTTTTTGGGCAGCAAAGGCCTTTTTAAACTGGAATTTTAATGATGACTAAAACCATCCACTACATAACGCGCAAACGCTTGCCCTCTTATAACAGCATAGAAGAGCTGTTTTTGGCCATTAGGGCTAGGGTTAAAGATACCTATGCAACACAGTGGATACCTCTAAGGTATACCGGGGCTTCTCCTGTACGTATATTAAAAAACATATGTTCTGTAAAAGCAGATCCTGCCAATATATATCACATCACCGGAGATGTGCATTACATGGCCTTAGCTTACAGAAAACGTGCTATACTTACGGTACATGATGTAGATTCTGCTTTTACAGGATCTTTTATAAAGAGGATGTATGTCAGGCTATTTTGGTTTTGGCTTCCTGCACTTTTTGTAAAAAAAATAACTGTAATATCTGAGTTTACAAAACAGCAATTAACAGCAATTATACCTTCTTTTGCCCACAAAATAACCGTGGTGTATAATCCTGTAAACCCAAAAATACTGCCCCATATTAAAGATTTTAATGTGACCCCTACTATTTTATTACTAGGTACAAAATCTAATAAAAACCTAGAGCGGTCCTTGCAAGCAATTAAAGACATTCCTTGCAAAGTAGTTATTGTAGGGGAGCTTAGTGCTACACAAACCCGCTTACTAGCAACTTCAAAAATATCTTACACTCACAAACAAAACATTCCTTTTGATGCTATTGTAACTTGTTACAAGCAGGCAGATATTGTATGTTTCCCATCACTCTATGAAGGATTTGGCATGCCTATTATTGAGGCCCAAGCCACAGGTAGGGTAGTGTTAAGCTCCAATATTGGCGCCATGAAAGAAATAGCCGGAACAGGGGCACACCTAGTAGATCCTTACAGCGTTGCTGCTATAAGAGAGGGTATTTTAAAAATTATGAAAGACCCTCTGTATAGAGAGAGACTTATTGCAAATGGGTTTACAAACGCCGCTAAGTATAGTCTAGATAATACAGTACGTAGTTACATGAGGCCTGTCTCTTATACACATCTCCG
>CAJXUG010000201.1:0-3122 GCA_913060785.1 uncultured Flavobacteriaceae bacterium
GGGCTCGGAGATGTGTATAAGAGACAGCAGCTGCAGATACCAATGCGACCTACGAGGTTTTAAAAGCCCAGTTATCAAAATATGAAGATTTAGATAATAATATCTCTAGCCTGGCTGAGTTTAGTGTGCACAGAAAGTTTGCAGATTTTGCCGGATACATAGGGTATGATAAAGAGGGTAGAGAAGTGTTTAGCTTCGGAAAACACAAGGGTGCACTAGTGCTGGATATCTTAGAAAAAGAGCCAGGTTATTTTGGCTGGTTGTTAAACGCAGATTTCCCTTTGTATACCAAAAAGGTGTTAACTAAAATCAAGTTAAGTAAGTTAAATACTAAGTTTTAATATCCTGTTTCAGCAATTATGAAGATTATTTGTATTGGTAGAAATTACGCAGATCACATCACAGAGCTTAAAAATGAAAGGCCGTCAGAGCCCATCGTTTTTTTAAAACCTGACACCTCAATACTGCTAAAAAAGCAACCTTTTTTTATACCAGAATTCAGCAACGAAGTTCAGCACGAGGTTGAGCTATTGATTAAAATAACAAAGGTTGGAAAGCATATAGATAAAAAATTTGCACATAAATACTACGATGAAATAGGCCTAGGTATAGATTTTACTGCGCGTGATTTACAGCAACAATTAAAACAAAAAGGCCTCCCTTGGGAAAAAGCAAAATCCTTTGATGGAGCTGCTGTGATTGGTAAATTTGTACCTAAGAGTAGGTTTGATGCCTTAGATGCTATTTCTTTTTCACTAAAAAAAAATGAGCAGGTAGTTCAAAGGGGAAACTCTTCTCATATGCTATGGCAATTTGATGAATTAATAGAATATGTATCAAAATATTTCACTTTAAAGATAGGAGATGTTATATTTACCGGTACACCCGCAGGAGTGGCTAAAGTAAATCCAGATGATGTGTTAGCAGGATTTATAGAGGATGAAGAATTTTTTAAGATAAGAATCAAATAATTAATTTCATGGACACACATTATTCTAAAGCTAGTCTAAGCGCAATTGCAGATGGTGATCAGGACTTTATGTCTATAGTAGCACAAACCTTTCTAGAGGAAATTCCTCCAGATCTTGAGGGTCTTACGGAGGCTATAAGGGCAAATAATAAAGAGTTAGCCTATCAGTTTGCACACAAAATGAAACCAAATTTTGAAATGTTAGGTATTGCGGTACAAAAAGATGTCAAAAGCATAGAGTCTTGGACCAAATCATCAAGAAGTGAGACTACGGTTCAAGAAAATATTGACACACTAAACCGTGTGCTTTCTCATGTTTTTGAAGAGTTAAAAACAGACTTCCCTACCTAGATGCTAGCAGAAATAATCACCATTGGTGATGAAATACTAATTGGTCAAATCACAGACACTAATTCAGTGTTTATTGCCAAAGAGTTAAACAAAATTGGAGTACAGGTATACCAAATAACCTCTGTACAAGACCAGGGTCAACATATTTTAAATGCCCTTGAAGATGCTAAAAATAGAGTAGATATTGTTCTTTTAACGGGAGGCTTGGGTCCAACAAAGGATGATATCACCAAAAAAACTTTTTTAGATTACTTTCAGGACACCCTGGTAGAAAATCCAGTAGTACTGCAAAATATCAAAGACATATTTTCCAAATATTTACAGAAAGCTCCATTGCCCTCAAATCTAGAACAGGCCATGGTTCCTTCAAAAGCCATAGTGCTTCAAAACCCTATAGGTACTGCGCCAGGGATGTGGCTTGAAAAAGACAATACCGTTTTCGTGTCTATGCCAGGTGTACCAATTGAGATGAGAAAACTCATCACAGATCACGTATTACCTAGAATAAAAACACAGTTTGACAGGCCTTTTATTTACCATAAAACCTTGCTTACTTATGGTAAAGGTGAGAGTGAAATACAAGAAATCATAACCCCTTGGGAAGACCAATTACCCACAAACATAAAATTAGCTTATTTACCCTCTTTAGGAAGAGTTAGACTTCGTTTGTCTTCTTCCAGTGACAATGAACAGACTTTAAAAAATGATGTAGATGCTCAGATGAGTGTTCTTAATGAATTATTAAGTGATATTTCTATAGGGTATGAAGACCAAACTAGCATTCAGGATCAAATAAGTGCAAAACTTCAAAAGCAGCACTGTTTTTTAAGTGTTGTAGAAAGTTGTACCGGTGGCGCTATAGCTGGAGAAATTACAATTTTGCAGGGCGCTTCATCCTATTACAAAGGAGGCATAATAGCCTACGCAACCCAAATAAAGACTGACGTATTAGGGGTTGATGCTGCACTTATTGAAAAGCATTCGGTGGTTAGCTTGCCAGTAGCAGAGGCTATGGCCCTACAGAGCAACATTGTTTTAGATAGTCAGTACGCCATTGCAACTACGGGTGTAGCAGGCCCTAAAGCCACAGACTCATCTGCAAGGGTGGGTACGGTATGTATTGCAATTGCTAGTCCTAGAGGTGTTTTCTCTGAAGAGTTTAACTTCGGAAACTCTAGAGAACGCGTCATTAAAAAGGCAACAAATAAAGCTTTTGAGATGCTTTTGAAAGAAATATCAAAAAACTGAAATCCTTTTGTTGTGCAAACCAATAATATTAATTAAATTTGCACCCTGATTAAAAATAACTAAATATTATACAAATGTCTAGAGTTTGTGAGCTTACCGGAAAGAGAGCAATGGTTGGAAACAACGTTTCTCACGCGATGAATAAAACAAAGCGCAAGTTTAATGTAAACTTAAAGAAAAAGCGTTTTTACATACCAGAAGAAGACCAGTGGATTACCCTTAAGGTATCTACATCGGCTTTAAAAAATATTAACAAGAGAGGAATCTCTGCAGTTGTTAAAGAAGCTCGCGAAAAAGGTTTTTTAAACAAATAATTGCATAACGCTTAACGTCAATTACAATGGCTAGAAAAGGAAATAGAGTACAGGTTATATTAGAATGTACAGAGCATAAAGAATCAGGACAACCTGGAACTTCTCGTTACATTACTACAAAAAACAAAAAGAACACACCAGATAGAATGGAGTTGAAGAAATTCAATTCTGTCTTGAAGAAAATGACTGTTCATAAAGCTGTCTCTTATACACATCTCCGAGCCCACGAGACAGGCAGA
>CAJXUG010000202.1:0-3117 GCA_913060785.1 uncultured Flavobacteriaceae bacterium
CTCTAAGAGACAAAACCTGTTGTTTTCTGCAACCTTTTCTAAAGAAATCAAAACGCTTGCCAATAGCTTTTTAGACAACCCGGCTATGGTGGAGGCTGCTCCGCAAAACACAACAGCTGAGAAAGTAGATCAAATAATTTACAGAACCAACAAAGGACTAAAGACAGCTCTTGTAATAAAGCTTATTACAGAAGGGAACTGGAATCAAGTATTGGTGTTTACTAGAACCAAACATGGCGCAAATAAACTTTCTCAAAAATTAGAGAAAGCAGATATTAAAGCAGCAGCCATACATGGTAATAAAAGTCAAGGTGCAAGAACAAGAGCTCTTGCTGGTTTTAAAGATGGTACTATTTCTGTTTTAGTAGCTACAGACATAGCAGCACGAGGACTAGATATTCCATTGCTTCCTCACGTAATAAACTTTGAGTTGCCGAACATACCTGAAGACTATGTTCATAGAATAGGACGAACAGGTAGGGCAGGAGCCAGTGGAAAAGCAATTTCCATAGTTAGTGTTGATGAGTATGCCTACGCCAGAGGTATTGAGAAATTACTAAACATTAAACTAGAAAGTACAATTATACCAGGCTTTGAACCAACCGAATCACTACATGAAGTTGAGTCTAAAAAGGCAGAAAATAAAGCTGCACATAGCCGAGGAGGTAGGAATAACAGTCGTTCACAATCTAATAAACCATCTCAAGATGGTTCAAAAAAACGCCGCAATTTTAGAAGATAAGGAGCCTTTAGCGTTTTGTAAAAATCATAGTATTATACTATATCTTTTCTTAGGGGTAAATAATAGGTTTCTTTCTTTTGGTTTTTATATTTAATATCTATATTGGACTAACTAACAAACAACAATGGAAGAAAAAATAAAATACGAAATGGAAATTCCAATCCAAGTTTCCCCTTCATTATTGTACACGTATATCTCAACACCATCTGGACTCTCTGAATGGTATGCAGATAACGTAAACTCTAGAGGAGAAAATTTTGAATTTATTTGGGATGGTGCCCAAGAAAAGGCAGTGTTGCTTACAAAAAAGAACGCAGAGCGTATTAAATTTAGGTGGGATGTAGATGCAGGTACAGATTATTATTTTGAATTACGAATTCAAGTTGATGAGATTACCAAAGATGTTTCACTGATGATTACAGACTTTGCTGAAGATGGTGAAGTTGAAGAAGGGAAGATGCTCTGGGAAAACATGGTTTCTGAACTTAAACAAATATTAGGATCAACCTAAAAAATAAATATAGATACCCGTATCTTTGTGCCACTCTATAATAAATTAGAGTGGCATTTTTTTATGATAAATTTAAATGGTACTATTCTCGAAAAGAACAAGGCAGCTGTATCTATTTCTAATAGAGGGTTAAATTACGGCGACGCAATTTTTGAAACCCTTCGCGTTAGCGCTGGTAAAATTTATTTTTGGGAAGATCATTACTTTAGACTCATGGCCTCTATGCGTATACTACGAATGGAGATTCCCATGAATTTCACTCAAGAATACCTAGAGACGCAAATTTTAGCTACCATAGAAGCAAATGGCAGTATCACTAACGCTTATAGAGTTAAAATTCTTGTGTGGCGACAACAAGGTGGTCTTTATAGTCCTACCACAAACGAAATTGATTTTTCTGTACAGTGTAGTGATTTACAAAACCCTTTTTATTTATTGGGGCAAGACCACTATGAGGTAGAACTGTTTAAGGATCATTACATTACATCAGGACTACTCTCAACATTAAAAACAAATAATAAAATCATAAACGTTTTGGGCAGTATTTATGCCAAAGAAAATAATTACGATAACTGCTTGCTTTTGAATGAAAAAAAGCAAATTGTAGAGGTATTAAACGGAAACCTATTTTTAGTAAAAGGTGAAATCATTAAAACACCTCCTCTAGAAGATGGTTGTTTAAAAGGCATGATGCGAAAACAGCTTCTTACTATCTTGGCTGACATGCATGATTATGATGTGCAAGAAGTATCTATATCACCTTTTGAATTGCAAAAGGCCGATGAAATGTTTGTTACCAATGTAATTACAGGAATTCAATCTATCACAAAGTATAGAAAGAAACAATACACAAACACTATAGCAAAAGAATTATTGGGCAAGCTAAATGCAAAAGCTAGGCTTGGATAGTCTTGCTAGATAGACAAGGTGTTTAATTATATGAAGGGTTTTGGGGAGCGTTAGACCAAAGCTTGTAGTTGCCGCCAAGTTCTAGCATTTTCTCCTTCCAAATATTGATACTGGTATTATCAATTATCTTGTTTTTATAGTCGTTTGGTGTAACCACCCAACTATTTAATTCTAGCTCCTGGTCTAACTGTTGGGTAGACCATCCAGAATAACCTAAGAAAAAACGTATTTGAGTTTGAGTTAACTTGTCATCTGCTAGCAATTTAGAAATAGCCTTAAAGTCTCCTCCCCAATATATGCCTTGGGATATTTCAACACTTCCAGGAATTAGTTCGGGTATTTTATGAATGAAGTAAAGATTATCTTGCTCTACAGGACCACCGTTATATACTGGTAGGTTAGAGGTAATCTCAGGAATAAAATCTTTAAGGGTATATTCTAATGGTTTATTAAGAATAAAACCTACAGAACCATTTTCTATGGTGTGCTCTGCCAATAGTATAACAGACCTATTAAAAGACACATCTCCAATTATGGAGGGTTTTGCAACTAGTAAAAGACCTTTATCGGGTTTAAGTAGTGTCATTGTTGGTGGTTAGGTAAATAAACCTACAGTTTTTTTTTGTAATATCCAACTAAAACACATCAGTACTAAAGTTTTAATAAAAAAAAACCTCTTTGCATAAGCAAAGAGGTTTTTTATGTTGTGAATTACAGTGATTTAGTTTACACTAGTCTGTAAGTCTGAACCTGCTTTGAACTTTACAACGTTTTTAGCAGCAATTTGAATAGTTTTTCCCGTTTGTGGGTTTCTTCCTTCTCTTGCAGCTCTTCTAGTTACTGACCAAGATCCGAAACCTACTAAAGAAACTCTGTTTCCGTTTTTAAGAGATCCTTGTACATTTCCTGTCTCTTATACACATCTGACGCTGCCGACGAAGAGGATAGTGTAGAT